>DATIPQ010000160.1 GCA_035471785.1 Acidobacteriota bacterium | reverse complement strand
ACGCTGCTCTCGGCCGTCATCTTCGGACTCACCCCGGCCCTGCGGGCCGCCCGTCCCAACCTGGTCGACGGCATCAAGGAGCGGGGCAGCCAAACCGGCGGCATCCGCAGCAACAAGCTGCGTTCCTCGCTGGTGATCCTGGAAGTGGCGCTTTCGCTGGTGTTGCTCATCGGAGCCGGCTTGCTTCTGCGCAGCTTCTCCGCCCTGCAGGAGGTGAAGCCGGGGTTTCGCAGCGACAACGTCCTCACCTTCTCGCTGCCTCTGCCCTTCGTCAAGTATCGGACACCTGCCGGAAGGACCGACTTCTACCTGCGTCTCAAGCACCGCCTCGAGGCCCTGCCGGGCGTCCTCTCGGCCGGAGGCATCACGCCCCTGCCGCTGGCCGGGGGGGACCAGTACTACATTTTCTCCTACGGAAGGCCGGGCGTCAGCGAAGAGGACTGGAACCGCAACAAGGCCGATTACCGCTGGACGGTTCCCGGCTATTTCGAGGCGATGGACATCCGCCTGGTTGCGGGCCGCCTGCTCAACGAGGCCGACAATCAGGACGGAGCCCAACCCGTGGTGCTGGTGGACGACAAGCTGGCCGAGCGCACCTGGCCAGGCGAGGACCCCGTCGACCGCGAGCTTCTGGTGGAGCGGTTCAAGCTGGACGACTTCACAATGGAGCGAGCCTCCTTCAGGGTTGTGGGCGTGGTGGAGCACATCCGCAGCGAGAGCCTGGCCGACGAAGGACGGGAAGCCATTTACTTTCCACACAATTCCTTTCCCTACGCGCCGCAGAGCTTCACGCTCAGCGCGGCGGGCAACGCGGCGGGCCTGATCGACTCCATACAGAGCGAGGTCGAGGCCTTGGACCCCGACGTTCCCGTAGCCGACCTGCACCTGATGGACGAGTACATCTTCAGGGCCATGGCCCCCATACGCTTCACACTGGCGCTCATCACCGCCTTCGCGGCCTTGGCGCTGGTGCTGGCTTTTCTCGGGCTCTATGCGGTCATGGCCGTGTCGGTACAACAGCGGACTCAGGAGATCGGGGTGCGCATGGCATTCGGCGCCCAGGGCAAGAACGTCCTGCGCCTGGTGGTCGGCCAGGCAATGACGCTGGCCCTGTCCGGCGTCCTGATTGGCGTGGTGGCGGCCCTGGTGGCCACCCGGCTGGTCTCCAGCCTGCTTTTCGCCGTGACCGCCACCGATCCGGCCACCTTCGTCTTGATCTCGGTTCTGCTGCTGGGAGTCGCCACGGCCGCCAGCTATGTACCGGCCAAACGCGCCGTCCGCGTCGATCCCCTGCACGCCCTTACCGGGACCCGGGCCCGCTGAATCGGCGCCGGGCCGACCCCCTCTTTTGAACGTCTGAAGAGGGGGCTCGATTCATTTGTTGTGCAAAAGCGTGGAAATGGTACAATAGGGGCTCAGTGACGATATGAAAGGCGATACGCTAGGCGAATTTGAAGAGCTTGTCCTGTTGGCGGTATGCGTTCTGGAGGAGGAAGCCTACGGAGTGTCCATCCTGGAACGCATCGAAGAGGACGCTCAAAGGACGGTTTCCATCGGGGCGGTTTATTCGGCCTTGCGCCGGCTCGAAAAGAAGGGATACGTCAGCTCGCACTTGGGGGACGTTACCCCCGAGCGGGGCGGGCGGCGCAAGCGGCTCTTCCGCGTCAGCCCCGAGGGACTGCAGGCCCTGCGCCACCTTCGCCAAGTCAGGGAGCGCCTCTGGAGTCAGCTCGAAGTCGAATCGGGCGGCGAGGGAGGATCGGGATGAGATCTCGGCAAGGCCGCCCCAGGCCCCCGATCGGAGGTGCGGCGTCCTGGCTGCTTCGGCGGCTGATCGATCCCCGTTGGCGGGAAGAGGTGGAAGGCGACGTGGAGGAACTCTACTTGCGCCGCCTGCGCCAAGGCGGTCCCTGGAGGGCCCGGGCGCGCCTTTATCTCGATGTCCTCAGCGCGGCCCGAATCGGCCCCGAGCGCTTCGCCATCCGCCGCTTGATGCGGCGCCCGAAAGGTAGCAGCATGCTGGCAAACCTCAAGCAAGACCTGACTTACAGCCTCAGACGGCTCACCAAGAGTCCGCTCTTCGGACTCATCTGCGTCCTCACCCTGGCACTGGGAATCGGCGCCAATACGGCCATGTTCAGCCTCGTCAACGGCATCTTGCTGGAGCCTTTGCCCTATTACGATTCCGACCGTCTGGTACGCATTCACACCAGTTGGAAGAACTTCGGATACGGAGCCCTCAACTCGCTCGAATACCAGGACATAGTGGAAGGGACCGAGTCATTCCAGGGCGTCGCTCTCTATGATACCGGGGGCGTCAATCTCCACGAAGGCAGCGGCCGGCCCGAGCGCATCGAGTCGGTCGGGATGACGCCCAGTCTCCTGACGGTGCTGGGAATCACTCCTCAACTAGGGCGTGCTCTGAAGGCTCAGGAGGGGACCGTCCCCCATCACCGCGTACTGCTGCTCAGCGACGGCCTTTGGAAGCGCCGCTTCGGAGGAGACGAGAAGATCATCGGACAGACCCTGCAGATCGCCGGCCATGCCTATGAAGTCATCGGCGTAATGCCTCAGGGATTTCAGTTTCCCTACGCCGAGGTCGACATTTGGACGGGCTACGGGATCGATCCCGACAACCAACCCCATCGGGGAGCTCACGGCTCCCGCATCGTGGCCCGCTTGCACCGGGGAGCTTCGCTGAAACAGGCCCAGGCCGAACTGGACGCACTCTCCGCCCGGCTGCGCCAGGAGCATAGCGACAACTATCCGGAGGGCAGCGGATTCCGCTTCGTGGCGGAGCCGCTCTCCGAAAGCATCACGGGTTCGGTCCGCCCCGCTCTGCTGATTCTAATGGGAGCCGTGGGATTGGTGCTTCTGATCGCCTGCGCCAACGTGGCCGGACTCTTGCTGGCCCGCATCAGCACCCGCCAACGGGAGATCGCCATCCGCAGGGCTCTGGGGGCCGGAGCGGGACGCCTGATGGGACAGATTCTGTGCGAGACCTTCCTGCTCAGCCTGCTGGGCGGCATCGGCGGATTGGCCGTCGCGCAATTTGGCTTTTCGGCCTTGAAGGCACTTCACCCTGGCAGCCTTCCCCGCCTGCAGGAGGTCACGCTTTCCATCAACGTCCTCTATTTCAACCTGGCCCTGGTCATCGTCGCCGCGCTGGCGGCGGGGCTGATCCCGGCCCTGCGCATGACCCGTTCCCGCAACCGTCTCAGTCTGAGCGACCGCGGCGGGGAAAGCCAGGGCTTCCGGCAAAGCATCAGGCGGGGGTTGGTGGTTATGGAGGTTACCTTGGCCACCGTCCTGCTGTTGGGCGCCGGGCTGCTGATCCGCAGCTTTCAGCACCTGACCGAAGTCGACCCCGGTTTTCGACCCGAAAACCTGCTTACGGCCAAGGTCAGCCTGCCCAGGCAGAAGTATTCCAGCAGCGAGGAGCGGGTGCAGTTCTACCGGCAAGTCCTTGAGGACGTGCAAGGGCGGGCGGGAGTCATCTCGGCCGGAGTGATCAACCTGCTGCCGATGTCGGGCAATGATTCGGATTGGTCGGTGGCGGCGGAAGGCTACACTCCGCCTGACCCGGAGGTCCCAGATTTCGTTCAGTTCAGAATCGTTTCGCCCCGCTATTTCGACACCATGGGCATACCCCTGGTAAGAGGACGCGCCTTCCAGGAGGCGGATGTGGCAACAAGATCCGATGTGGCTATTATCAGCCAATCGCTGGCGCGCCGCTTCTGGGGAGAGGAAGATGCGGTGGGCCGCCGCATCAAGCCCGGAGGCCCCAACTCTGACGCCCCCTGGCTGACGGTAGTGGGTGTGGTTGGCGACGTGCATCACGGCGGGGCCCGTCAGGGCGAGGTGCCGATCTGGTATCGGCCCCTCGATTCAGCCTGGACCACCATGAGCCTGGCCGTGCGCACCACGGGCGACCCTCAATCGGCCCTTAAGATCCTCTCCGATTCGGTCGCAAAGATCGACCCAAACTTACCTCTCTACGACACCCAGGTCATGACTCAGATGGTGTCGGGGACATTGGCCCAGGAGCGCTTCCAGACTAACCTGCTGATAGCCTTCGCGGCACTGGCGCTGGGGCTGGCGGCGGTGGGAGTCTACGGCGTGATCAGCTTTTCGGTCAGCCGGCGGACGCGGGAAATCGGCGTACGCATGGCCCTGGGAGCGCCCCGGCGTCGCATCCTCTTGCAGGTGCTTCGCGAGGGCGTGCTGCTCATCGCCATCGGCCTGGCCATCGGACTGGCTGCCTCGGTCCCGGTCACCCAGTTCATGGATTCCATGCTCTTCGGAGTGACCCCATACGACCCCGTCACCTTCATCGCCATCGCGGCCGTTCTTGCCGCAGCCGGGTTGGCGGCCTGCCTGGGACCCGCCCGCCGCGCCACCCGCGTCGACCCCATGGTGGCCCTGCGCTACGAGTAGATGCCCTTCACCTCCTTGTCCCCGTGAGAGCCCTGTTGACCGGGCACCGCCGGCAAGCCGACTTGTGAATCCGCCAGCTTGAGGGCGGCGTCTCTACCTGAGATAATTCCAGGCACTCTCTCAACCCTGCGCCAACCGATGTGCGGCGGATGCGCGGAGACCGACCCATGTACCCGCACGGAGACCCCCTATGCGATTGCAGATCAATGGGAAACGAATGGAATACAGCGGCGATCCGGCGGTTCCGCTGCTGTGGGTTCTGCGCGAGCAGTTCAAGCTGACAGGTACCAAGTTCGGCTGCGGAATCGCCCAGTGCGGAGCCTGCACGGTCCACCTCAACGGACGCGCCACCAGAGCCTGCGTGACGCCGGTTTCAGCCGCCGGCGGCGGACGCGTGGTCACCATCGAAGGACTCTCGGGCGACACCGCTGAAGCGGTGCAGAACGCCTGGCGCGGCCTGGACGTCCCCCAGTGCGGATACTGCCAGTCGGGACAGATCATGACGGCGGTAGCCCTGCTTTCGCAGAAACCCGCCCCCGAGGACCGCGACATCGATGCGGCCATGACGGGCAACGTCTGCCGCTGCTGCACCTATCCCGCCATCCGCAAGGCCATCCAACAGGCCGCCGAGAGCTTGGAGGGTTGAGAACATGTTGAAGACAAAACCGACCAACGCCTGGCCCGACCGGCGCCAATTCCTGCGGGCGGCGGCGGGCGGAGCCGCCGGATTGATCATCGGACTCAGGATGCCTTTCGGCTCCTCGCGGGCTGCCGCACTGAGCGCCGAGGGAAGTTTCGCCCCCAACGCCTTCGTCCGTATCGCGCCCGACAACACCGTCACCATCCTCAGCAAGCATCTCGAGTTCGGGCAAGGACCATTCACGGGACTGGCCACCATCATCGCCGAGGAACTGGACGCCGACTGGAGCCAGATGCGGGCTGAGCATTCCCCCGCCGATCCCCAGCGCTACAACAACCTCTTCTTCGGCCCCGTGCAGGGGACGGGAGGATCAACCGCCATCGCCAACTCATGGAACCAATTGCGCCGAGCGGGAGCCCAGGCCCGGGCCATGCTGGTGCAGGCCGCGGCCCGGAAATGGCAGGTGGCGCCCGGCGAGATCACGGTCGAGAGCGGCGTCCTGCGCCATTCCCAATCCGACCGCTCGGCCACCTTCGGAGAGTTGCTGGAAGATGCCGCCCAGGTGTCCCTCGATGAAGAGCCCAAGCTCAAGGACCCCAAGGATTTCAAGCTCATCGGCAAGAGGCTTCCCAAGCTCGACACCCCGGCCAAGACCAACGGCCAGGCCGTCTACACCCTGGACGTGGAGCGTCCGGGGATGAAGGTGGCCCTGATCCGGTATCCGCCCCGCTTCGGGGCCCGCGTTCGTTCTTTCGACGACTCTAAGACCCGCGCCGTGGAAGGCGTCACAGAGGTGATGGAGATTCCCCAGGGAGTGGCCGTCATCGCCGAGGGATTCTGGGCCGCCAAGAGAGGACGCGAGGCCCTCCAGGTGGAGTGGGACAACAGCCAGGCGGAACACGCCAGTTCGGAAAGGCTGATCGCCCGCTACCGCCATCTGGCGGAAAGGCCGGGCGCCCCGGCCCGCAACGACGGCGAGGTCGAGCAAGCCCTTTCCTCGGCCGCCCAGACCCTGCAGGCCGAATACGTCTTTCCCTACCTGGCCCACGCCCCCATGGAGCCCAACGACTGCGTGCTGGAGAAGACCTCGGAGGGCGTAGAGATGTGGTTCGGTTCCCAGTTGCAGACACCCGACCAGGGGGCGGTCGCCAAGGTGATGGGCTTGCGCCCCGATCAGGTCAAGATCAACACCCTCTTCGCCGGAGGCAGCTTCGGGCGCCGCGCCACCCCCGCCTCGGACATGGCCGCCGAAGCCGCCGAGGTGCTGAAAGCCAGCGGGGGTCGTTACCCCCTCAAGGTCATGTGGACGCGTGAAGACGACATCCGCGGCGGACGTTACCGTCCTCTCTACGTCCACCGCCTGGCGGCCGGACTTGACCAGGAAGGCAAGATCATCGGCTGGGACCACACCATCGTGGGCCAGTCGATCGTGGTGGGATCGCCTTTCGAGGGGATGATCGAGAACGGCATCGACCCCACTTCGGTGGAAGGCGCCAGAGGCCTGCCCTACGCCATCCCCAACCTGCGGGTGACTCTGCACACGGTCAGCGACGTCAAGGTCCCGGTGCTGTGGTGGCGCTCGGTGGGCCACACCCACACCGCTTACTCCACCGAGACCTTCCTCGACGACCTGGCCCGCAAGGCGGGAAAGGACCCCGTGGAGTGGCGGCTCAAGATGCTCTCGGAGCATCCGCGCCATGCCGGAGTCCTTAAGCTGGCGGCCGAAAAGGCCGGCTGGGGCAGCCCGCTGCCCGAAGGACGCGCCCGCGGCGTGGCCGTGCACGAGTCGTTCAGCAGCTACGTGGCTCAAGTCGTCGAGATTTCCCGCGGCGAGAACGGACTGCCGCGCGTCCACAAGGTGGTGTGCGCGGTGGACTGCGGCATTGCCATCAATCCCAACATCATCCAGGCTCAGATGGAAAGCGGGATCGGCTTCGGACTGGGAGCGGCGCTCTACAACGAAATCATCCTCGAGGACGGACGGGTCAGGCAGAGCAACTTCCACGACTACTGGCCCCTGCGCTTCGAGGAGATGCCCGAGGTCGAGGTGCACATCGTGCCTTCCGGCGAGGATCCCACCGGGGTCGGCGAGCCGGGCGTTCCCCCCATCGCTCCTGCGGTGGCCAACGCCTGGGCTGCGTTAACCGGACAGAGCGTCCGCCGGCTGCCCTTTCAACGTTCCCTGGCCGAGGAGGAATCCTCATGAGAATCAGCCTTCGACTCTTGTGCCTGTTGCCTTTGCCCGTCCTGCTGGCCGCCCTGCTCTTCTTGAACGCCGCCCAGCCGGCGCAGCCGGTGGAGCAAGACCTGCGTCCCCCCGGCGCTTTCGCCTCCATCGAGGACGAGGCCGAACGCTCGGCGGCTATCTTCGCGGAAACCGGCAAAGTGCTGCTCCACCCCCGTTGCGTCAACTGTCATCCCTCGGGGGACCGGCCCTTGCAGGGGGACGACCAGCGTCCTCACATGCCCCGCGTGGAACGCGGATTGGGCGGAATCGGAGTGGCCGGGATGCGCTGCATCGGCTGCCACCACTCGGAAAACTTCGATCCCGCCGGTGTTCCCGGACACTCCCCCTGGCGACTGGCTCCGGCCAGCATGGCCTGGGAAGGAAAAACGGTTTCCGAGATCTGCGCCCAGTTGAAAGACCCCCAGCGCAACGGAGGCAAATCGCTGCAGGAGGTCGTCCGTCACATGGCCGACGACGGACTGGTAGGCTGGGCCTGGCATCCCGGCTCCAACCGCGCTCCGCCTCCCGGAAGCCAGCAACGGCTGGGAGAGCTTTTCCAGGCCTGGGTGGAGAGCGGCGCCGTTTGTCCTTGATGCCCGAGGGGGCCTGATCGATAAGCTATGCCTGAACACCTTCACGCGCTCGTACCGCTGGCCGTGCTGCTCATTGCAGGAGTGGCGTCGACGACCCTGCTGCCGCGTCTGGGGGTCCCCGCCATCCTGGGCTATTTCCTGGCCGGGGTGGTGGTGGGGCCTTCGGCCACCGGACTGGTAGGCATGAACGAGACGGTGAGTCTTCTGGCCGAATTCGGCGTCATCTTCCTGCTCTTCGACATCGGCCTGCACTTTTCGCTCAAGGAACTGTGGTCCAGCCGCAAGGACTTCCTGGGACTGGGCCCCCTTCAATGGGGCCTGACGGCCGGGGCCATCGGGGCTGTTCTGTGGACCTTAGAATTCCCTCCCCTGACGGCCGTGCTGATCGCCGGCTCGCTGGCTCTCTCCTCGACCGCGGTGGCCTTGCAGACCATCGCCGACCGGGGCGAGCGCGGCACCCCCCTGGCCCGCAAAGCCACCGCCTTGCTCATCTTCCAGGACGTGGTGGCCATCGTGCTGCTGGCCGTGGTGGGGACGCAATTGGGCGGCGAGCACGCTGCCGCCCCCGGACTCTGGGCCTCGCTGGGAAAGGCCGCCCTGGCCATCGCCGCCGTGGCCGTCATCGGACGCCTCCTGCGTCCCGCCTTCGCCTCCATCACCTCCTCCGGACTCGACGAAGCCTTCACCGCCGCCGCCTTGCTGGTGGTTGTGGCCACGGCCGGCATCACCGGAATGGCGGGCCTTTCACTGCCCCTGGGAGCCTTCCTGGGAGGCATGTTGCTCTCTGAGTCCGAATACTGCTACATGGTCAAGACCGAGCTCAAGCCCTTCAGAGGACTGCTGCTGGGACTCTTTTTCATTACCGTAGGCATGTCGCTCGACCTGGTCGTGGTGGGCCAGGCCCTTTGGATCACGCTTGGCCTGGCCGCAGCACTCATCGCCGTCAAGGGACTTCTGGTCATGCTGGCGGCGGCTGTCACCGGAGCGCGCGGCGGACTTTCGTTGCGCATGGGCTTCGTGCTGGCCCAGGGCAGCGAGTTCGCCTTCGTGATCTTCGCCCTCATGGGCGCGGCCGGAGCCCTCAGCCAGACTAACGGCTCCATCCTCACCGCGGCCGTGGTCCTGACCATGGCAGCCACTCCCGCCCTGGCTCCCCTGGGCGACCGCCTGGGTTCGGCGCTGGAGAACCGTTCCCTCGACTCGGCTCCGCCCAGCCGGGACGGCGGCCTCCACCACGTACTGATCAACGGCGCCTCGCGGGCCGAGTTGACCGTGGCCAACGCGCTCACCGCCGCCGGCCACGACTACCGGCTCCTCGACACCGACCGCACTGCCGTGGCTCACGCCCGCTCCCAGGGCTTTCAGGCCGGACTCGGCAACCTCAAGGACCCCAGGCTGGTGGAGAGCATGGATGAGAAGGCCAGCGTCCTCATTTTGGGACGCACCACGCCACAAGAGTCGGTCGACGTGATCCGCCGCTTGCGCAAACGCCGTCCCGGCCTGGCCATCATCACCCGGGTGGCCGAAAACGACCATGCCGCGCCCTTGAAGGCGCTGGACGCCGTCGTCTGCGTGGCTCCGGAAGACCCCGACGACGTGACGCTGGCCGTGGAAACCCTGCGCTACCTCAAGGTCGAGGAGCCGGAAATCCAGCGGTGGGTCAACAAGTTCAGCGAGAGCCCCCAGTGGGAAAAAGCCGACAAAGCCCACGCCAACATCTAAGAGTCCGAGCAGCAGCCTCATCTGCTGCAACTCATGACCGTAGGCAAGCATGAACAGGGCTGCGGGTGCGCACCCGCCCTGCACGATTCGACCTCAGCGCTTGGACGACTTCACATACTCGCGCCGCCTGAAGCGCAGCGCCGACCAGTCTTCATCGATGGCGACCGCGCGAACGGGCCTGAAGCCGAGTTCCATGATCCGCTTCCAGCCCGTGTCGCGGTTGAAGTCGCAGCTATAGCGCTTGGAACTCTGCTTGGGGTATGCGAACCAGAGCAGGGCGTCGCCCTCGGCCCTTTGGGCCAACTCTCCCGCGATGCCGTTCAGTTCGTCCTGGCGCGTCACAAAGGCCAACGCGAATGTGAGCGACTGCACCTCTGCGCACTTGCGCACGACTTCAACCCCCTCCAACTCCGCAATCTCCGGCTCAAAGCTGTGAGGAGCATTCAGCACCACGATCTCCTCTTGCGACTTGAGATTCAGCTTCTTGAAAACGGCAGGCATGACCTCAGCTCCTTGACACCCCAATCATATCCGCATCAGAGAATGCCTGCCCTCGACGATCTACCGCAGTTTCGCCAGGATCGTCGGCATTTCATCCCAGGTGCGGCCTTCGAGTTGCCGTCCGCTCTTCTTCTTGTTCGGACCTCCCCACTGCTTGAAGAAGAATGGGACGCCGAGTCGGCGGCATTGATCTCGAAGGTCGAGCACCCATTCCTTCCTTACGGGACGGGAGGCGGGACCTGATTCGCCTCCCACAATGACCCAGTCGATGCCCTGCAGGTCGAGTTGAGGCAGCGGGCCAAGGAGGGGCTCTAATGAGAGAAATCTGAGGTGAGCGCCGATGCCGCGTAGGGCGTCGATGCGGGCACGATAACGGTCATCTTCGACGCTGACCCCCATCCATATGTTGGGCGTCCAATCGAGCATAAAATAATCGCCATTATCAGGTTAACAAACCACGCCTAAATCCAATTGACACAGGAGTTTAGCCGGAATAGCCTTTTCTGAGGAACGGCGCCGGGATGCCCCCGGCGCGCTTCACGTTAACACGTGGGAAGCGGGTGAACCGTCTGCGGCAACAGCACGGCCCACCCTGACCACCACTCCTCAGAAGGGAGGAATGATGGCTGACGAAAGTGTACAGTCTCAACGCCCCGATGTCGTCTTGACCCAGGAAGAATGGAGCCGGGTCAATGACGGCGTATCCAATCTCCATTCGGTGCTACACGGCTGCCCTGGCCTGGATGCCGAGCGCAAGATCGACCTGCTCGGCCCCATCCTCAAGCAATTGTCCAGCGCGACGGCCCCTATCAATGAACGGCTCTCGGACGTGGAAGGGGGCGAGCATGAATTCACCAACTAAGACGCTGGGTGAGCAGGTTCGCCGTCAGCGCCAGCGCGGCGGGATGACCTGCAAACAAGTGGCGGCCATTGCGGGCATCGCTCGCGGCTCTTACGCCTGTCTCGAAGGCGGATACTACAGGTGGAACGTTGACACGCTGCTCCGGGTTCAACTCGTGCTGCGCGTCCCCATCCAAGACCTCTGGCCGTTCGTCATCGCTCCGCTTACGGGCGACGTGACCGACGCCACTTTGGAAGCCGAGTGCCGCAAGGCGCGGCTTTGCTGGACGCCTGACGCCCAATGGGTGCTGGATCAGACCGCCGCCGTCTGTCAGGTGCCTCTCAGGGTGCTGACCAAGGCCGACAA
>DATIPQ010000159.1 GCA_035471785.1 Acidobacteriota bacterium | reverse complement strand
GATGGTGATCAGGCGTCTGCGGGCCACCCGCTCCGACATGCGGTCGTAGCCTCTCAGGATGGGCAGCAGCGCCAGCGCCATGGCCGCCGAAGCATAGGAGGCCAGCTCCGCGCCGCCTGACTCCAGCGACATGTAGGCCTCGCGGGCCGGCTTGATGATGTAGTAGGCCGCCATGATGAGGAAGATGTTGAGGACCAGCAGCAGCGCCGTGACGGCCTCGTAGGGCTTGACCTCGGTAATGGGACTGAGCGCGCGGGCCAGCAATCTCTGCAGCGGTGAGGAGGACGAATCGGCTGAAGTCATGGCGTCATAGCATAACGCGGATCGCCTTCCAAGGCGACGCCTTACCGCAGGGCCGCCCAGGCCAGACACAGCCATCCGGCCAGGAAGGCCACTCCGCCGACGGGAGTGACGGCCCCGAGCCAGCGGGTGCCGGTCAGGCTGAGCATGTAGAGAGAGCCGGAAAAGATGAGGATGCCGGCCACGAAGAGCCAACCTGCCCACAGAGCGGACGGCTGCTGCAAGCGGTCGAGGACCCAGGCCGAGGCCAGCACGGCCAACACGTGCAGCAGGTGGTAGCGCACTCCGGTGTCGAAGATTTCCAGCATCTCCTGGGAGAGGCGGCTCTTGAGTCCGTGGGCGCCGAAAGCGCCCGCCGCGACGCCCAGAAATCCCAGCACGGATGCGGCCAGCAGCAGGTTTCGCATAGCGGGCTTATGCTAGCACAGTGTAGTAGACTGACAGGTCTTCCGGCACCCCCTTGGGTGCGGCGGCCGTCCTGCTTGGAACAGCCGCGTGGAGTGGCCGATGGATTTCTTCAGCAGGCTCTTGCAGGTTCGGCGCGAGGAGGCGTCCTCGGTTGCTCTGATGGCCGGATACTTCTTTCTGGCCATGGCCTCGGTCAACCTCATCAAGTCTCTGCAGAACGCTCTCTACCTGGGCCGCGTGGGATTCGACTGGCGTCTGCCCCTCATCTCCCTGGTTCTGGCCCTGGTGGCCGGTCCCGTCCTCATGCTCTACCGGCGTCTGGGCGATTCTTACTCCAACGTTTGGATCAACGGACTCACCCTGGCCATGCTGCTCCTCAACCTGATCCTCTTCAGCATCCTGTCGCAGGGGGGGCTGAAATGGGTCTACCCCCTGTTTTATTTGTGGGGCGGATTGACCAGCGTCCTGCTGCCGATGCTGGGTTGGGTGATTTCCTACAATCTTTACACCACGCGGCAAGCCAAGCGGCTCTTCAGCGTCCTGGGAGCGGGCGGCATCGCCGGCGGCATCTGCGGCGGATATTATGCCGTCTTGGCCGCCGGACACCTTTCCAGCGAAGCCATGATGCTGCATGTGGCGCTGTTGCTGGCGCTGATGCTGGGCGTTTTGATGGTGGTCAACCGCGCCAACAAGAGCGTCCTCAGGAGCCGTGAGCCTGCCTCGCGCTCCGCCTCTCCCCGCTCCCGCGGCGGGACGGCCCAAGGGCTGCGCGACCTCTTTCAGTCGCGTTACCTGCGCCTGCTGGCGGCCACCATGTTGATGACGGGCCTGGTCACCACCATCGTCGACCTGCAGTACAAGTGGGAGCTTCACGAGGCCTTCCCGGGCGGCGAACGCGAGATCGCCCGCTTCTTCGGCGGACTGCTGGGAACGGCTTTCGTCCTCTCGGCTCTGCTGCAGATCCTGGCCACCGGACGCATTTTGAGGCGCTTCGGCATCCGGGCCGCTTTGCCGGTGCTGCCGGCCTCCCTGCTGGGAGGCTCGCTGGCCCTGCTGCTGAGTTCGGCTTTTTGGGCCACGGTTTCGCTGCGCCTGTTGGACGGCAGCCTGCGCAACTCCATCTACCGGACCAGCGCCGAGATCCTCTTCATGCCGGTTTCGGGTCCTCATACGGTGGCGGCCAAGGGGGCCATCGACCTGGTGGCCTCCAGGGTGGGGGACGCGCTGGCGGCGGGCACCTTCCTGCTGGCGGTCATCTACCTGGGAGCCGGTCCCGCCGTGGTTGGACTGATGGTGGCGATTGGAGCGGCGCTGTGGCTGGGGCTGGCCCTGCGCGTCCACGACGGCTATTTGAAGGCGTTGCGCCAGAGTCTCGAAATCAAGGCCGATCCGGGCTCCCGCGAGGCCTTCCGCAGCGGCGAAGCGGTGGCCCAGAGAACTCTGCTCGAGGCGCTCAAGAGCGACAATCCGCACAAGGTGGAATTCGCCCTCACCCAACTGGCGGGACGCTCGGCCGAAGACGAGGACGGTACTGGAGCCTACACCATGTCGGGGGAGACCCTGCTGCAGAGCCTTTACGCCAGCGAATCGCCCGACTGGCTCAGCCAGGTGGAGCCGCTGCTGCAGTCCCGGGAACGATCGGTGGCTGCGGCCGCCTTCGCCCTCATGGTCCGCTATCAAAGCGATGAATATGGCGAGCGCCTGACCCGGGCCCTGTCGGGCGATCAGGCGCCGGCCCTGGTTTACCTCGACTACCTCAACCGCTTCGTGGGACGGCCCGGCCGTTATCTGAAGCCGCAAAGGGTGGTCCGCTGGTGCCGCGATGCATCCCGCGAGGAGGCGGTGGCGTTGGCGCAGTTGATGGGCAAGACGGGCGATCCGGCCTTCCGCCGCCAGCTCCTGAGCTGGGCCCGGGGCGGACGCAGTTACCGGGCCCGCGCGGCCCTGGAGGCCATCGGACGGTTGCGCGATCCCGAGGCCTTCGACCTGCTGGTCGCACGCCTGGCCGACAACTGGTCGCGCCTCAGCGCCCGGCGGGCCTTAACCTGCTACGGAGACGAGGTGGTGGAGCGCCTGCAGCGCCTGCTGCTCAAAGGCGACGTCGACCCCGACATCAAGCGCGAGATCCCCTACATCCTCACCCAGATCGACACCCACGCCTCCCGCGCCGGCCTGGTGGCCGCTCTCTACATGCCCGACGTCATGGTGTCTTACCGGGCTCTCAAGGGACTCAACAAGATTCGCCACGACAGCGATCTTTCCTACAACCAGGTCTCCTTTCTGCCGGTGCTGCAATTGTGGGCCAAGCAGTATTATCACCTGCTCAACCTGCGCTCGGCGGTGGGGGAAGGAGAGGACGCGGGCACTCGGCTCCTTCACGATACGTTGCAGCAGCGCATGGAATGGACCATCGAAAAGATCTTCCGCGCCCTGGGGCTCTTCTTCCCCGCCGGGGACGCCTATTTCTCTTATGTTGGCTTTACTTCCGACCGGCGCGAACTGCGGGCCAATGCCGTGGAGCTGATCGACTCGCGCATGCCGGCGGAGTTGCGCACCACCCTCCTGCCCATCTTCATCCATGACGAGGCGAGGCGGGTGACGGCCATCGGGCGCCGCCTCTTTTCGCTGCCTTCCGATCCGGTGCAGATCCTCACCGAGTCGCTCTTCGAGCGCGACCCCTGGCTCAAGATCTGCATCCTGGCGGCGCTGGCTCATCGCGACCCTTCTGCTTACCGGTCCAGGGTGCGTCAGGCCCTCAACGACGTCCATCCCCGCGTGAGGGAAACCGCGGCCTGGGTACTGGAGCAGTGGCGGGCCTGAGGGGCGCGGCCCAAGGGCGCTATGGCCCGCGGATGGGAATCCGGCTAGAATGAGGCGCGATGAACACCATCGAACGGGTGTTGCGCCTGCACGAGATCGATCTTTTTCGCTTGGCGGCCACCGAACATCTGGGCGAGTTGGCCGCCGTCTGCCAGGAGCTGACCCTGGACGCGGGCGAGATCCTGTTCGAGGTCGACGAGCCCTCCAGCCATCTCAACATCCTCATCGAAGGCAAGATGCAGTTGCAGAACGGAGAAATCGGCGAGCCCCGGGTGGTGGAACTCGCCTCCCTCGATCCTTGGGCCTTCTTCGCCCGCTCCACTCACAGAATGACGGCCCAGGCGCTGGAGAAGTGCAAGCTCTTCCGCATCGCCCACGAAGACCTGGTCGACATCCTGACCGCCGAACCCGATCTCTGCCTGGCTCTGCTGAGGCATTTGGCCGATCTGCAGTCGAAACACTGAACTCGTGCCCGTGCCGGTCGGGCTGTATGATGGTGAACGGAGGTGCGAATCGAGATGGAGTCTACCACCACAGCCGAGAAAGTCCGGGCGCCGCGCGGAAACCGGTTGTCCTGCAAGGGATGGCACCAGGAAGCCGCCATGCGCATGCTCATGAACAACCTCGATCCCGAGGTGGCCGAGAATCCCGCCGAACTGATCATCTACGGGGGCGGCGGCAAGGCGGCCCGCAATTGGGACTGCTACCGGGCCATCGTCTCGACCCTCAAGCGGCTCGAGAACGACGAGACCCTGCTGGTGCAAAGCGGCAAGCCGGCGGGAGTGTTCAAGACCCATCCCGAGTCTCCCCGCGTCCTCATCGCCAACGCCCACCTGGTGCCTCGCTGGGCCACCTGGGAAGAGTTCCGCCGCCTCGACCGCATGGGACTCACCATGTACGGTCAGATGACGGCCGGTTCCTGGATTTACATCGGGACCCAGGGCATCCTGCAAGGCACCTACGAGACCTTCGCCGAGTGCGCCCGCAAGCACTTCGGCGGCAGCCTGTCCGGACGCCTGCTGGTGACCGCCGGCCTGGGCGGCATGGGAGGAGCCCAGCCGCTGGCCGCCACCATGAACGGCGCCGCCTGCCTGGCCGTGGAGGTCGACGAAAGCCGCATCCGCCGCCGCGTCGAGACCGGCTACTGCGATGAGATGTCGAGTGATTTGGAGGAGGCCCTCGGCAAGCTGGAGGAGGCCCGCCGCGACAAGCGTCCGCTCTCGGTGGGATTGCTGGGCAACATCGCCGACGTGCTTCCCGAACTGGTGCGCCGCCAGGTCGTGCCCGACGTCCTCACCGATCAGACCTCGGCCCATGACCTGGAACGCGGATACATTCCCAGCGGCTATTCGCTGGAGCGAGCCGCAGCGTCCGCCGAGGACGATCCGCAGGGCTACCAGAAAGCCGTCCTCGACTCCATGCAGGTCCACGTCGAGGCCATGCTGGCGCTGCAAAAGGAAGGCGCCGTGACCTTTGACTACGGCAACAACCTGCGCGGACAAGTGGCCGACCGGCGGGGCATGCAAGAGGCCTTCCGGATTCCCGGCTTCGTACCCGAGTTCATCCGTCCCCTCTTTTGCCGCGGGGCCGGACCATTCCGCTGGGCCGCGCTGTCGGGCAATCCCGCCGACATCGCCGCTACCGACGAAGCCGTGCTGCAGACCTTTCCCGAGAAGAAGGCCCTGGCCCGCTGGATCCGCCAGGCCCGCCAGAAAGTCCGCTTTCAGGGCCTGCCCTCGCGCATTTGCTGGCTCGAATACGGAGAGCGGGCCGAGATGGGCGCCAGGTTCAACTGGCTGGTCAAGAAGGGCAAAGTCGAAGCCCCCATCGTCATCGGACGCGACCATCTCGACACCGGCTCGGTGGCCTCGCCCAACCGCGAGACCGAAGCCATGAAGGACGGTTCCGACGCCATCGCCGACTGGCCGCTGCTCAACGCCATGCTCAACACCGCCTGCGGCGCCAGTTGGGTGTCCCTGCATCACGGAGGCGGCGTCGGCATCGGCTATTCCATCCACGCCGGAATGGTGTGCGTGGCCGAGGGGAGCGAAACGGCCGACCGGCGCCTGCAGCGCGTCCTCACCGCCGACCCCGGCAGCGGAGTCATGCGTCATGCCGACGCCGGTTATGAAGAAGCCGTCGAAGTGGCCCGAGAACGAGGCCTCGACCTGCCCATGATCGACTAGCATCCCGACCTATGCCTCTACTGACCAACATTGCGGCCCTGGCGGCGTGCCGGGAGGGAGGCGGCCAAGGCGAGATCCATCTCATCGAGGACGCCGCACTGGCCTGGGAAGGCAAAGACATCACCTGGGTGGGGCCGCGTTCAGAGCGGCCTGCGTGCTTGAGCGATGAGCCCACCCAGGACGCCCGCGGCGCACTGGTGGTGCCGGGACTCGTCGACTGCCACACCCACCTGGCCTTCGGCGGCTGGAGAGCCGACGAATTCGCCCAGCGCATCGGCGGACGCTCCTACCTCGATATCGCCCGCGCCGGAGGCGGAATCGCCCGCACCGTCCGCCAGACCCGCCAAACCTCTTTCGACGACCTGCTGGCCCGCAGCCGCGGCTTCCTCGACCAGATGGCCCGCCTGGGCGTCACCACGGTGGAATGCAAGAGCGGCTATGGACTCGATCTCGCAAACGAACTCAAGCTGCTCAAGGTCTACCGCCGGCTTTCCCAGTCCCACCCCTTGCGCATCGTCCCCACCTTTCTGGGGGCCCATGTGGTGCCTCCCGAGATGCGCGACGACCGCCAGGGCTACATCCGGCTGCTCATCGAGGAGATGATCCCGGGGGTGGCCGAGGAAGGTCTGGCCGGCTTCTGCGACGTTTTCGTCGAAGACACGGCTTTCAGCCTTGAAGAAGCCCGCTCCATCTTCCAGGCCGGACTGGGCCAGGGGCTGCGGCCCAAGCTGCACGCCGACCAGTTGAGCGATAGCGGCGGCGCCACCCTGGCGGCCCAAGTGGGCGCCGCCTCGGCCGATCACCTGGAGTGCATTTCCAATCAGGGCATTCAAGACATGGCCAAGGCCGGAGTGGTGGCGGTCAGCCTGCCGCTGGCCTCGCTCTACCTCAACCAACCTGTCATGCCCGCCCGCAAACTCATCGAGGCAGGAGCGGCCGTGGCCGTGGCCACCGATTTCAATCCCGGATCGGCTCCCAGCTTCCACCTCCCCTTGGCCATGATGCTGGCCTGCACCCAGCAGCGCATGACGCCCGCCCAAGTCCTCAAAGGCGCTACTCTCTACGCCGCCCGCGCCCTCTGTCTGGAGGATCGAATCGGCAGCCTGGAGCCGGGGAAGTCGGCCGACTTCGCCCTCATCGAGGCCCCCTCGGTCGACCACTGGCTCTACCACTTCCGTCCCAACGCTTGCCTCGCCACCTACCGCGCCGGCCAAAAGATCGCGGCGGGATGAGCCTTGACCTGCGGAGGCGGGAACGGGGAGAATCTCGGGCATGGAGAATTTCGACGCGCCTGATGTTGTGCTGCCTCCCCACCTCGATGAGCCCGACCGCGTAGGACGCCTGCTGGGCAGCGGGGTGGACGAGCGCAACCCGGCCCGCGTCGTGCTGATGGGCTACCCCGCCGACGAGGGCGTGCGCCGCAGCGGCGGACGCGTCGGCACCAGCCAGGGACCCTCGGCCATCCGGCGCGAGTTCTACCGGCTCACCTCGGACGGGCGCGATCCCCGTCTGGGAGAGGTGCTGCGGCTCACTCAGGACCTGGGCGACCTGGTGCTATCGGGCGATGTCGAGCAAGATCAGAACCTGCTGGGAGCCGTCCTGGCCGGCTACCTCAAGGAAGACGTGATCACAATCGTCCTGGGCGGGGGGCAGGACGCATCCTTCGGCCACTTCCTGGGCCACGTCAACGCCCGCCGCAACGTCTCCATCCTGAGCTGGGACGCCCAAGCCGACGTGGCGCCCCTGCAGCAGGGAATGGCCCACCGGGCGACAGCCTTCCGTCAGGCTATGACCCACTCTTCCCAGGCCTGCCGCATGCTGACGGTAGCCGCCCTGCAGCCCCACCGCACGCCCTCGTCCTACCTGGATTTCGTCAACAACCGCGGCGGACGCTACTACTGGAAGCGCGGCCTGGACGGCGATCAGATCGAGGAACTCTACGCGCCCGCGACTCGTCTGATGGTGAGTTTCGACCTGGGTGCGGTAGACCAAAGCCAGGCTCCGGGAGTCGACCCTCCCTGCGCCGACGGCCTCGACGCCTCCCTCTGGCTGCACGCCGCCCGCCAGGCGGGACGCGTTCGTCACGTCACCTCGGTCGATGTCGTAGAATGCAACCCGCATCTCGACCCGTCAGGCCGGACCGCGCGCTTGGCCGCACTGACGGTTTGGCGCTTCCTCTCGGGACTGGCGGAACGCTACTGAGCTCTCACGGCGAAAGGAATCATGAGCGACTTTGAAGGATTTCCACGGCGGACTCTGACTTTCCTGCGCGATCTGCGCCAGAACAACAGCAAGGAGTGGTTCGACGCCCACCGCCCCGACTACGACGATCACCTGTTGGCTCCCGCCCGCTCCTTCGTGGAGGCCCTGGGCAAGCGGCTGGTGCTGATCGCGCCCCACGTTCACGCCGATCCCCGCGTCAACCGCTCCATCTTCCGCATCTTCCGCGACACCCGTTTCAGCAAGAACAAGCAGCCCTACAAAACCCACCTGGCGCTGTGGTTCTGGGAGGGCCGGGGAAAGCGCATGGATTGCCCGGGCTTCTACTTTCACCTCGAGCCTGAAAGGGTCATGCTGGGCTGCGGAATGTACCGCTTTCCCAAGGCCGCCCTCAAGTCTTACCGCCAGGCTCTCAAAGACCGCCGCCGCGCCGGGGAACTCCAATCCATCCTCGAAGGGCTGGGCGAGAAGGGCTATTCGCTGGGCGGAAAGCACTACAAACGCTTGCCCCGCGGATTCACAGCCGACCATCCCCAGGCCGAGTTGCTGCTCCACAACGGGCTTTACAGCGGTCACGAAAGCAAGCCTTCCGCCTCTCTCCACAAGCCCGCTTTCGTGGACGACTGCTTCCAGCACTACCACGCCCTGCTGCCGCTTCACCGCTGGCTGCTGGAAACAGTCTGAGCGAAGTAACTGAACCCTGTTACGATTTCAGCCGTTAATAGCGGTGCAGAGTTGTACGTCATCGTTTCTTGAGAATTGCTCGCTGGGCTTTCCCTGGGCACAACCATCAATCTCCGAGGACTTTTCCCATGACACTTTTCAGATTCGCGGGCTGGACATTGCTGGCGGCGTTGCTGCTGGGCACGGTCCTGTTCGCCAACAGTGCCGATGAGATCCGGCCCCATGCCGGCATGCTGCGCTATCCCGACGTCGGCACGTCGGATATCGTCTTTGTCTACGCCAATGACCTGTGGCTGGTGCCGCGCGAGGGCGGACAAGCCCGTCCCCTGGCCAGCCCCCCGGGCAGCGAGCAGTTTCCCCGCTTCAGCCCCGACGGACGCACCATCGCTTTTGTCGGCAACTACGACGGCAACCGCGACATTTACACCATTCCCGTGGAGGGCGGCATCCCCACCCGGGTCACCTACCATCCCTGGGCCGAGACGCTCAACGACTGGACGCCCGACGGACGCCTGCTCTTTTCCAGCACCGCCTTCTCGGGACGCGGATACCGCCAGCTTCTCACCGTCGACAGCCAGGGCGGACTCTATGAGCAGCTTCCCGTCCCCTGGGGCGGAGTGGGGGCCATCAGCCCCGACGGGCAATGGCTGGCCTACACGCCTCACGAGCGCGACTCCCGCACCTGGAAGCGTTACCGCGGCGGCATGGCCACCGACATCTGGCTCTTCAACCTGAGGACCAAGGAATCCAGGCAGATCACCGATTGGGAAGGTACCGACACTCAGCCCATGTGGCACGGGCAGACCGTCTATTATCTCTCGGACGCCGCCGACAGCCATCGCCTCAACATCTTTTCCTACGACCTGGCCAGCGGACGCACCACCCAGTTGACCGACGCCTCCGACTACGACGTCAAATGGCCCTCCATCGGGCCAGGGGCCCAAGGTGAAGGCGAAATCGTCTTTCAGTTGGCCAGTCGGTTGATGGCTCTCGACTTGAGCGACGGCAGCATGCGGGTCGTGCCCGTCTCCATCCCGGGCGACCGCCCGGAGATCCGTCCTCAGACGGTTGAAGCCGAGAAGTTCATCGCCGATCAGGCCATCTCGCCCACCGGCAAGCGGGCTCTCTTTTCGGCCCGGGGAGACATTTGGACGGTGCCCGCCAAGGATGGCTCGCCGCGTAACCTGTCACGCACCCCGGGAGAGGCCGAGCGCTATCCCCAGTGGAGCCCCGACGGCCGTTGGATCGCCTACTTTTCCGACGCCCAGGGCGAGTACGATCTCTATTTGCGGGAGGCCTCGTTGAGGGCCGAACCCGAGAAGGTCACCGACCTGGGACCCGGCTTCCGCAGAAACATCAGGTGGTCGCCCGACTCCAAGAAACTGACCTTCGACGACGAAAAGAGCCAGTTGATGCTCTTCGACGTGGAGAGCCGCCAGGTCAAGGTCATCGACAGCGATCCCTTCGGCGGGACTCCCGTGGTGGGGGGCTGGTCGCATGATTCGTCCTGGATTGCCTACACGCGCAGCGGCGAGACGATTCTCTCGGCGGTCTTTCTCCACAACGTTGAAGAGGGCGTTTCCCATCAGGTCACGTCGGGATTCTTCAACGACACCTGGCCCACCTTCGACCGCAAGGGGGACTACCTCTATTTCGCCAGCAACCGCGAAGTCTCCGGTCCCATCTACGAGTCGGTGGGAACCACCTTCGTCTACACTCAAACCGACCGCCTGCTGATGGTGCCTTTGCGGGCCGGCATGGCCTCTCCCCTGGCTCCCAAGAGCGATGAGGAGGAGTGGGAAGAGGAGGCCGAGAAAGCCGAGAGAGCCGAAGAGAAGGACGAGATGGCCGAGGATGGCCAAGAGTCCGCTGAAGGCGAAGAGCCGATGGCTGAGGAACCGGGTTCAGAGGACTCCGGGAAGGACGAGGAAGGCGAGAAGAAAACGAAAGAGCCCCTCAAGATCGACCTGGATGGATTCGAAAGCCGCGCTATCCTGCTCCCGGTGGACCGAGGCAATTTCATGGGGCTGACCGTCAACGACAAAGGCCAACTTATCTATGCGCGGCTTCCCGTCAATCTGCCGGGCAACAAGCCGGCCGTTCAACTCTTCGATGTCAACGACGTCGACAAGGGCGAGCAGACCGTCATCGAGGGAGTCGCCGGGTTCGCCGTTTCGGCCGACGGAAAGGCCATCATGGTTCAGCAGGGACCGCGCAGGGCCATCCTCAAGGCGGCCCCCAAGCAGAAGCTGCAGGATGCCCTCAAGCTGGATGCCATGACGGCCACCATCGATCCGCGCGCCGAATGGCGTCAGATTTTCATGGACGCCTGGCGCTGGCAGCGCGACTTCTTCTATGCCGCCAACATGCACGGCGTCGACTGGCCGGCGGTGCGCCGCCACTATGAAGCCATGCTCGAAGACTGCGTGACCCGCTCCGACGTCGATTTCGTCATCGACGAGATGATTTCCGAGCTCAACGTGGGACATGCCTACAACGGGGGAGGCGACTACGAAGACGAGCCCCGCCGAAGCGTGGGCATGCTGGGAGTCGATTTCGAGTTGGCTGACGGCGCCTACCGCATCGCCCGCATCATCGAAGGCGCTTCCTGGGACGCCGACGCCCGCAACCCACTCAGAGGCAACGGGGTCGAGGTGGAGGAAGGCGACTTCCTGCTGGCCGTCAACGGGGTGGAACTCGACCCTTCCAAGGATCCCTATTCCGCCTTTCAAGGCTTGGCCGACCAGACCGTCACCTTGACCGTCAGCGATACTCCTCAGTGGGAAGACTCGCGCCAGGTGGTGGTCAAGCTGCTGCCCCACGAGGGCAACCTGCGCTTTCGCTCCTGGGTGGAGGCCAACCGCAAGTACGTGGAAGAGAAGTCGGGCGGCAGGCTGGGATACATTTACGTCCCCGACACCGGACAGCGGGGACAGAACGAACTCTTCCGCCAGTTCTACGGGCAGATCCGCAAAGAGGGCCTGATCATCGATGAGCGCTGGAACGGCGGCGGGCAGATCCCCACCCGCTTCGTGGAACTGCTCAACCGTCCCGTCACCAACTTCTGGGCCATCCGCTACGGCCAGCCCTTCGTCTGGCCGCCCGACGCCCATCACGGACCCAAGGCCATGCTCATCAACGGCTTGGCTGGATCCGGCGGTGACGCTTTCCCCGCCTATTTCAAGCAGGCCGGGTTGGGACCGCTTATCGGCACCCGCACCTGGGGCGGACTGGTGGGCATTTCCGGAGGTCCCCGCACGGTGGACGGAGGCCGCACCACGGTTCCCAGCTTCGCCTACTACGAAACCGACGGCACCTGGGGCATCGAGGGCCACGGAGTCGACCCCGACATCGAGGTTGTGGCTGATCCGGCCTTGATGCAGGACGGGTCCGATCCTCAGATCGATGCCGCCATCGACTACCTCCTGGCCGAGGTGGAACGCAATCCCTTCCGCTGGGTGCCCCCTCCCCCGCCGCCCGACCGGTCGGGAATGGGCCTGCCCGAGGAGGACAAGTAAGACCTCCGATCCCACGGGGCTCCCGCGGGAGCCCCGTTTTTTCCTGCCTGATAATTCTTCTCGGATGGCCACGTCCGGCAAGCCGCTTCATCTTGAACATCTACATATTTCCGAACGCTTGAGCATTTTCCACGTGGGTAAGGGTGTCTGTTCCCCTTATCCGATCAACAGGAGTACCGAATGTTCAAGTTACGCACCGCCGGCTGGCTGATAGCCGGTCTGGCAGTCCTGGGCTGTGCGCTTGCCGGGAATCGCGTCGATCAAGCCGACCCCGAGCCAGGCTTGCTGCGCTTTCCCGACGCCAGCGCCACCGATATCGTGTTCGTCTACGCCAACGACCTCTGGCTCGTGCCCCGCGAGGGCGGCCAGGCGCGTCCTCTGGCCAGTCCTCCGGGACCCGAAATCTTCCCCCGCTTCAGTCCCGATGGGCGCACCATCGCCTTCATGGGCAACTACGACGGAAACCGCGATCTTTACACCATCCCCGTGGAGGGCGGCGTTCCCTCCCGCGTGACCTATCATCCGTCCACCGAAAACCTGCAGGACTGGACGCCTGACGGCCAACTGCTTTTTTCCAGCAACGGATTTCTGGGCACCAACCGCATCAGCGAACTCTTCAAAATCCCGTCACAGGGCGGATCCTATGCCAAGCTTCCGGTTCCTTACGGGGATTCGGCGGCCATCAGCCCCGACGGGCGCTGGCTGGCCTACACGCCCTTCACCCGCGACTTCCGCACCTGGAAGCGCTACCGGGGCGGGATGGCCACCGACATCTGGCTCTTCGACCTGCAGAGCAAGCAGTCGCGCCGCATCACCGAATGGGAAGGCACCGACACGCGTCCCATGTGGCACGGGTCGACGCTTTACTACCTGTCCGATGAAGCCGACAGCCATCGTCTCAACATCTTCGCTTACGACACGCGGCGTCAGCAGCGGCGCCAGGTGACCCGCTTTTCAGACTACGACGTGAAGTGGCCGGCGCTGGGGCCGGGTCCCGCGGGGGACGGCGAAATCGTCTTTCAACTGGGGACGCGCCTGATGTCGCTCGACCTCAAGAACGAGCGCACCCGGGCGGTTCCCGTGATCATTCCTGGAGACTTGCCTGAAATCCGTCCCCACACGGTCGAGACCCGCGACTTCATCTCTTCCCAGGGCATATCGCCCACTGGAAAACGGGCCCTCTTCTCGGCCCGCGGCGACATCTGGACCGTACCCGCCGAGAACGGTTCCCCCCGCAATCTGACGCCTTCCAGCGGCAGCGCCGAACGCTCGCCCGCCTGGAGTCCCGACGGACGCTGGATCGCCTACTTTTCCGACGCCCAGGGCGAGTACGACCTCTATCTGCGTCAAGCCGACCTTCGTTCGCAAGGCGAACGGGTGGCCCAATTGGGGCCGGGCTTCCGCGGAAGCATCGAATGGGCGCCCGATTCCAAGAAGCTTTCCTTTCAAGACGAGAAGAACCGCCTGCTTCTCTTCGACGTGCAGAGCCGCAGCCTGGACGTCATCGACACCGACTCTGTGGGCGGCGGGCACAGCCGGGTTAGCTGGTCCCACGACTCCAACTGGATGGCCTTCACGCGCACGGCCGAGGGAGGGCAGAGAGCCGTCTTCCTGCACGATCTGGACGAGGGCGCGACCCACCAGGTTACGGCCGGCTATTTCAACGATTCCTGGCCCGCCTTCGACCGCAAGGGCGACTTTCTTTACCTGGCCAGCAACAGGGACATCTCCTCGCCCATTTTCGAAGACTTGGGGGGAACGACCTTCGTACACGTTCAGACCGACCGCCTCCTGGTGGTCCCCCTGAGAGAGGACGTCACGTTGCCTTTCGCGCCCAAGAGCGACGAAGAAACCTGGGCGGAGGAATCTGCCGAGGAATCCGCCCCTGAGGACTCGCCGTCCTCAGAACAGGCCGATGCCGGGCAAGCCGAGAGCCAGTCTCCGGCAGAAACGGGCGGGGAGGAAGCCGAGGGCGAGGATGGCGGCGAGAAACTGCGCATCGACCTGGAGGGCTTCGAGTCCCGCGCCGTTCCCCTGCCGGTTCCGCGCGGCTCTTTTCTCCTGCTGGCCGTCAACCACCAGGGACACCTGCTCTATTCCCGTGTGCCGCTGACGCAGTTGCCCGGCAACACTCCCTCCATCATGCTCTTCGATCCCGCCAAGTCTGAGCAGGGCGAAGTGCCGGTGGTGCCCGGAGCGGCCGGATTCGCCATGTCGGCGGACGGCAAGAAGATCCTGGTTCAGCAGGGTCCCCGCCGCGCCATCGTGCAGGCTGCGCCCAAGCAGATGCTGGACAAGCCGCTCGACCTGGCGGCCATGAGCACCACGGTCGATCCGCGCCGGGAATGGAAGCAGATGTTCATGGACGCCTGGCGGCTTCAGCGCGACTTCTTCTACGCCGAGAACATGCACGGCGTGGACTGGCAGGCCGTGCGTGAGCGCTACCAGCCTCTTTTGGATCAGTGCCTGACCCGTTCCGATGTCGACTTCGTCATCGACGAGATGATCTCCGAGCTGAACGTGGGACATGCCTACAACTTCGGAGGCGACTACCAGAGCCAGCCTCAACGCTCGGTAGGGCTGCTGGGGGCCGATTTCGAGCTTCATCAGGGCGCCTACCGCATCGCCCGCATCATCCACGGCGCGCCCTGGGACTTCGACGCCCGCGGACCGCTGGGACGTCCCGGAGTCGATGTGCAAGAAGGTGATTTCGTACTGGCCGTCAACGGAGTCGAACTGGACGTCTCCAAGGACCCCTACGCCGCCTTCCAGGGTCTGGCAGGGGAGACCGTCACCTTGACCGTGAGCGACAAGCCGGCCTGGAACGACGAGGCCCGCGAGGTGGTGGTCGACCTGATCGGCAACGAACGCCAACTGCGCTACCGCCACTGGGTGGAAAGCAATCGCCGCTACGTGGAGGAGAAGTCGCAAGGCCGGGTCGGCTACATCTACGTTCCCGACACCGGCATCTCGGGCCACGACGAAATGGTCCGCCAGTTTCATGCTCAGCGGCGCAAGCCGGCCCTGCTCATCGACGACCGTTGGAACAGCGGCGGATTCATCCCCACCCGTCTCATCGAACTGCTCAACCGTCCCGTCACCAACTTCATCGCCCGCCGTCACGGCGCCACCTTGGCCTGGCCTCCCGACGCCCACCACGGGCCTAAGGCCATGCTCATCAACGGCTTGGCCGCATCGGGCGGAGACGCCATCGCCGACTTTTTCAAGCAAGCCGGCCTGGGTCCGCTGATCGGCACCCGCACCTGGGGCGGACTGGTGGGCATCAGCGGCGGGCCCCAGCTTGTGGACGGGGGAGTGGTGACGGTTCCCGCCGGAGCCTTCTTCGAAACCGACGGCACCTGGGGCATCGAGGGCCACGGCGTGGATCCCGACATCGAGGTGGTGGACGATCCGGCTTTGATGCAGGACGGGTCCGACCCTCAGATCGACGCCGCTATCGACTACCTGCTTTCCGAACTGGAGCGCAACCCCTTCAACCACCTCCAGGCTCCAGCCTTGCCCGACCGCTCGGGAATGGGCCTGCCTGAAGAGGACAAATGAACCAACCGGGCAAAAAGCCCGTACTCTTCCTGTAACGACCCCAAGGCGCCTCCCGCGGTCTTGAAACGTGGGAGGCGCTTCCTTGCGGCGATCTCTCCAAGAGCCCGTTGGCGGCGATCGAGCCGGGGGAGTTAGAATGGCAAGACGCCATGAAACGGTTCTCACTCTTCGCAGGTCTTCTCTTTTGCTTCATCCCACTGTCCCTCGCCCAACAAGCCGGGCTGCGCACCTTCAAGCTCTCCTCCAAGGACAACTACCTTCGGGTACGGCATAACCAGGGGCTTGTGCAGGTCACGGCCTGGGACAAAGAGGATGAGGTCGAGGTCCGGTTCCACCCCAACCTGCCGGAGGGGGTGGAGGCCGAGCAGGTCAAGGTCTTCGCCTGGAAGTCTCAAGGCAGCGTCTATGTTCACTCTTACCTCTACGCCAACCGGGGGGAGTCGGTCGACATCCGGGTGCGGGTGCCCAAGCGGTTTGGGGTTGTGGTCAAGGGCATCGCTCCCAAGGTCGACTTGCGCGACCTCGAGGGCTCTTTGGTGGTGGACACGCTGAGGGCTGACATGAGCCTCGAGAATGTGACGGGCCTGCTGCGGGTCATCAACCGCGAAGGCGATACCCGCCTGCGCTTGAGCAAGGACCTGAGGCGCAATTCCTACTTGCGCAGCGGATCGGGGAACATTCGCTGCCACTTCGGGCCGGGACTCGATCTGAGCGTCCGGGCAGCGGCCGGCAAGCGGCTGCTGTGGAATGGCGAAGACCAGTTTAAGGAGGCCCACAAGCTGCTGGGAGAGGGACGTCCCCGCCTGGCCCTGCAGACCAACGACGGAAGCATCCAGATCGAGTCTGAGACTCCCGCCCTATCGGCCGACAGCGAAGCCGAGCGCAGCCTGCCCCGCGATGAGCAGACATCGGGGCAAGACGGGCAAGGGGAGGATGCCACCGGCTCCTCCGCCCAGGTCGAAGCCGTCCGCCAGCCCGCGCTCCCCGAGGCTTCTCCCGGCTTCACCGTGGAAGTCGATTGGGTCCATCTGAACGTTTCGGTGCAAGACCGTCTCAGCGGCGAATACGTCACCGATTTGCAGGAGGAAGACTTCCAGGTGTGGGAAGAAGACCGCCTGCAGCAGATCGAGCGATTCACCAGCACCGAGGTTCCTTTTCACCTTCTCCTGCTGCTCGACGTCAGCGGCAGCACAGAAGATTATTTCGACCTGCTCAAGCAGGCCGTGCAGGCCTTCACCGAACAGCTCGACCCGGAGGACCGCATCGCCCTGGCGGTCTTCAACACCGAGGTCCGACTGATCCAGGCCTTCACCAATGACCGTCAGGCCATGCAACAGGCCATTCAGGGGATGCGCTCGGGCGGCGGCACCTCCTTCTATTACTCGCTCAAGGAAGCCCTCGACCGCCACCTGGGGCAGGTGCGCGGACGCAAAGCGGCGGTGGTTTTCACCGACGGGGTGGACGATACGCTGCAAGGCCAGTACGCCACCTCGCGCGGCGTGACCTTCCGGGAGGCCTTCAGAGCGGCCCAGGAATCGGATTCGCTGGTCTACACCATTTTTCTCGACACCGAACAGTACTACCGCGAAAACCGCCGGGGACGGCGGGCTTTCGACGTGCTTCCCGAACGCGTTTTTCAGGAAGCCCGCAGCCAGTTGGAATTGATCGCCCAACAGACCGGCGGACGCATCTACACTCCCTCGGGGCTGCAGGACCTGCTGCCGGCCTTTGTGGAAATCGCCCGCCAGATGCGCTTCCAATACACGCTGGGCTACATCCGCGAAAAGGAGGGAGAGCCCGGCCAATGGCGTGCCTTGCGCGTCACCCTCAAAGACCGCCCCAATCTGCGCGCCCGTCACCGCCGGGGTTTCCGCATCCAGCCGCCGCGCTGAGGTGAGAGGTCAGACCAGGAGCGCTTCCAAGAGCATCAGTCCCCCGATGCCGCCGAAGGGCAGCAGGACGGTGCCCAGGATGGGGTTCTGAGTCAGCGGGGCGAAAGCACCATTGCGGATGGCTTCGATGTCCTGGATGGCGTCTTCGATTTGGCGTGTTTCCTCGGGACGGCTCCAGGCCTGTACGTGGCGCCGGCGCAGGCGCGCCAGAGAATCGCGTCTGGCGGCTGAGGCGGCCAGGTGGACGGCGATTAGAGGCAGCCAGGCCAAGGCGATCCCCACCAGATATTCGATCAGTTCCAGGGGACGGTAGACCCAGTTGTCGAAGACGTAATGATGGGCCAGTCCGTAAACCAGCAGGAGAACGAAGGGCAGGTAGATGAAGCGGTTGTGGAATTCGGTGAGCTGGCTGATCAGGTCGATGTCTCTCCACTCGCGTCCGATGTCGATGAGGACTTGGGAAGGCTGAGAGTCGGTCTCTGCCTGGACTGGCCACTCGGTGCGGTGGCTGCCCACGCAGCGGATCAGGTGATAGCTGAAGTAGGTGATATCGAGCATCAGCGTGATCACGTAAGCCATGGCCAACAGTCCCAAGAAAATCAGCGAAGAGTCGAGCGCGAAGGTTAAATCTCCTCGAAAGGGCCGACGGGGCAGAAAAACCACCAGCAGCGTTGTGGCCGGCAACAAAAGCAACGTGTAGAGGGCCATTCGGCGTCCCAGCGGCTCGGGTTCGACACGCTCCCGAAACTCGCCCCACAGGTCGCGGGCCCTGAGGGTCGCGTTCTCGCTCTTCCCCTCGGCTTCCAGAGCCGCCGTTTGATCTTCTTCCTCCTCGGCGGGGTAGGGAAAGCAGCGTTCTTCGATTCGGTCCAGGTAGCGCTGGAACCCGAACCAGATGCGCTTGAAGAAGTAGGCTGAGAGCATGACCAGCAGCAGCAGCAAAAAGAGGGTCGGCCAAAGACTGACGCCCTGGTCCCAGGACAGAGGCTCTCCCTTGGCGTTGCCGCGGTCGCAAAAGTAAAGGAACAAGAGAACCGCGAAGGGTATGGAATGGGCCAGGGCGAAGAGCAACAGGCGTGCGCCCCGCTTGGCGATGTCCCTTATGGAAGCGGAGGGCAGTCCGGCCGGAGACTTCGGCATTCGCCCCACCGGCAGCAAGAGAGGAAGCGGCAGCGAGATGAGCAATAACGGCACGGCCAGCCCGAACCAGGACAGCGACCGGCGGAACTCCGCGTTAAGCAGCAGAGGGCGGGTCCGTCCCAATTCGTAGATGCGGGGACTGGCCAAGTCACGCGATTCGATATCCGGCTCCTGCAGGGCGGCAAAGACTGAGAGCATGACGGCGCTCTGGTAGCTGTAGCGGAACTGGGGAAAAGTCGTAGGCAAGGAGGAGGTTTCCCGCAGCCAGAGAGCGGCTTCGTCCACCAGTTGCTTCTCGAGCTGCGCCGAGGCGGAGCCCGACCCCCGGGCGAAGTCGGTGCCCGGCGCCAGGGCGTAGTGAGAGGCCACCAGCAGGTTGTGGGTCCAGCGCCGCTGAGAAGGGTGGAGAAAGCGCACGTCCAAGTCGGTGGTGAAGAAGAGAGCCGTGGGAAAGGCCTCACGCAGGGCTTTGAGGACAAGAAGCTTGTCGTGGACGTCGGTTCCAGTAACTCCGATCGCCTCGATCCGGCGCCCTCCGGAGGAGTCCTCGGCGGGCTGGCCGGCGAACTCTTCGATGGAACTGCGCAAACGCCGCAGATAGTCATACTGCGATTCTCCTTCCGGCCACTTGACGCCCCTGCTGTCGCTGCCGCGGGTGAGCAGGTCAGCGGGCTTCTCCGAACTGGCACTTTCATCGCCGGAAGGCTTCTTCTTTCCGGGGCGTTGCCCGTCGATCCCGCGCAGATAGCTGAGATGGCGGAGGACGGGCGGCTGATCGCCGTAGACCGTCTTGAGTTCCCTTTCCAGATCTCTTGGGAGCCGCCGTCCATAAACCGTGTCCCACTCCGACACCATGACGACGGCGCTCCCGGAACCCCCTACGCCGCGCATCTTCAACTCCTCGGCGATCAGGCGGCAGAGTTGGGCATCGGTTCCTATCATGGGAAGGAATGTGAATCCCATTTCCAGTTCGTCCCCGGAGTCCACGCCCAATTCGGCCGTGGACCAGGGAGAGTAGAAGGAGGAGTCGCGGAGGGGGCGTTGCCGCCGGTCGGCCTCGTCCTTGGGAGCCGAACGGGGGGCATCTGCTGAACGCTGCAAGGCGTTCGAGTTGGTGGGACCGATGATGTCGAAGGCCACCTCTGCATCCGCGCCTGCCGACTCGGGCGGAGTCAGGTCGAGGAACAAGCGGTGAGCCCCCTTGAGGAGTCCGTCGCCTAAGCGGTCTTCGTCCAGCCATAGCACGAGAGTGTCGCTGGGCCGCCTCTTGCCCTGCTTCCCGCCGGGCGGCTGCTCTTCACCCGCCGCCGGGTCAGCATTGGCTTGCCGGCGGCTGAACCACTCCAGCGGAATGTTCAAAGGCAGAGTGCCGGGAGACGCTTTGTCCACTTGGAAGGTGGTCCTCAATGCCTGGATGTGCTCTCCGTTGGTAGGGAAGTAGCCCATGGCGCCGAGTCCGGTGAGCACGGCGTGGCGTGTACGCAGGCGCGTTTCGCGGCTTTCCGAGTAATCGTTTCCCCGCAATGTGACCGCCAGCACCTGGACTCCGGCTTTTTTCTCCAGCCGTTTGGCGATTTCGTCGCGCAGGCCCTTGGCCTCGAGCAAGGGAGGAGCGTTTTCCTGGGCGAGGGCGGTCTGAACCGCCTCCAGAGGATCTTGCCACAGGCGCGCAGGTATGGTGCGGGTGCGGTCCTCCAGATCGCTCTCCCCGCTGGGACGCAGCGATTCCAGCGCACCGTATTGACTGATGAGTCCGAAGGCCACCGCCAGCAACACAAGAATGCTGGGCAAGGCGATGGCCGCGTCTCGCTGAGAGAAGTTCATGGCTTACCTAGAGAATAACGTGTCTCACCCGGCGATACTCTCACTTCCGCCGGCCCGAGTTCTCTACGGCCAACTAGGGCCACTAGGTGGCCAACAAGTTCACACACGGGTCAAGTTTCAGCGACCGCGGCGAAGGCTCAATTGCCCTCGGCGGTATGAGGTCGCTCGCTACTCCTAACGAGGCTCTAGACCTGTTCCTCCGGCGCGGAAGGGAAAGCGGGAGTCCTGGATGAGCGTTTGGTAAGAGCCGAAGCGCTGGGAGGACTCGGCAGTCAGCCGGTCGAGCGGCTCTTGCGGGTCTTGAGCGGGGTCGGAGAAGCGCTGCAGCTTGCGGTAGAGCGTGTCGCGCTGGACGGGCAGGCGCCCCGCCTTGCGGATGAGGCGGCGCAGGCGGGCGGGGGTGGCCAGTTGACCGTGCTCGGCCCCGGCCGACGTGGAGATGCTCTCGTTGATCAGCGTCCCGCCCAAGTCGTTGGCCCCCGCCGCCAGCAGATCGCGGGCCTGCGAGAATCCTTCCTTGACCCACGAGGCCTGGATGTTTGCGATGTCCGCCCCCAGCACCAGGCGGGCCACCGCGTGCATGTTGAAGACTTCCCGGCGGGTGGCGCCCAGGCGCGACTCGGGAATGAGCCCGCGCCGCACCATGGGAGCTTCGCGGGAGACGAAACTGAGGGGAACGAACTCGCTGAAGCCGCCCGTGCGGCGCTGGATGTCGCGCAGCAGCAGCAGATGACGGGCCGACTGCAAAGGCGTTTCGATGTGCCCGTACATGATGGTGGAGGTGGTGGGGATTCCCAGCTCGTGAGCGCAGGTGATGATCTCGGCCCATTGCTCGACGCTGATGCGTCCCGGCGCCAGGCGGTCGCGCACCTGCTGCACCAGGATCTCCGCCGAGGTGCCGGGAAGGCTCCCGACGCCCGCCGCCTTCAAGTCGGTCAGATAGTCGCGCACGGAGCGTCCCGAGCGCTGCGACCCGTAAAGGACCTCCTCGGGCGAAAAGGCGTGGATGTGCATCTCGGGCAATGCCGTCTTGAGGGCCTCGCAGAGGCGGACGTAGAAGTCGCCCTCCATGTCGGGCGGCAGTCCGGCCTGGACGCAGATCTCGGTGCAGCCGAACTCGGCTGCCTCGCGGGCCCGGCGGACGATCTCCGAAGTGGGCAGCCAGTAGCCCTGACGGCTGCGGAACCCCCGCGAAAAGGCGCAGAAGCGGCAGCCCTTCACGCACACGTTGGTGAAGTTGATGTTGCGGTTGACCACGTAGCTGACGTCCCGGCCGCACTGCTCTTCGCGCAGGTGGTCGGCGGCCGCCAGCAGGGCTTCATGATCGGGGCCGGAAGCCTGCAGCAGCAGAGCTGCCTGGGAGTCCTCCAGGTCTCCTCCCGCCAGGGCTTGCTCCAGGCACCTCCGCACCTCGTCACGAGCTTGGCCGTGCACCTTTGGTAAGGAGGCCGACGCTTTCCTGGGCCGGGCAGCCTCAGATAAGGGGCTGTGCAGGCAATAGCCCTGGGCGTCGACTTCTCGCCGAGCCGCCCGCAGCATGTCATCGGGCAGCCACTCCGCTTTCAGGTATTCGGGATAAGCTGCCAGGCGCGGACGCAGGAGGTATCCTCGCTCCTCCACCTCCTTGGCCAGTTGGCGCAGGTGAGGCCAGGGCGCCTCGGGATTGACCCAGTCGAAGGTCAGCGGGGAAAGCCCGCCGTAGTCGTTGATGCCGGCTTCCAGATACTCGAGATAACCGCCCCGCGCCAGGTTGGGCGGCGCCTGCAGGTTGGCTTCAGCGCCCAGGATCAGGCGGGCTTGGGCCAGCGTCCTCAGCATCTCGTCCTGACCCGGCTCAGAGGCGGAGGCCATGGGAGTCCCGGCTTTGCGGCGGAAGTTCTGGACGATGGTTTCCTGGATGTGCCCGTACTGCCGGTCCAACCGGGCGATGGCCTGCAAGGCCTCCAGCCGCTCGCGGAACGTTTCCCCGATTCCGATCAGGATGCCGGTGGTGAAGGGGATTCCCAGGCGTCCCGCCTGTTCCAGTTGGGCCAGGCGCAGCGAGGGGTTCTTGCTGGGGGCCTTCTCATGCGCTCCCCCCGGCTCCATCAGCCGTCGGCTGGTGCTCTCCAGCATCAGGCCCAGCGACACGTTGACCGTGGCCAGGCGTCTCATTTCTTCTTCGCCCAGGGTTCCGGCATTGCTGTGGGGCAGCAGTGCGGTCTCGTTGAGGACGGCTTTGCAGGCCGATTCGAGATACTCGATGCTTGAGGCATAGCCGCGGCGCCGCAGCCAGCGGTCCGCTTCAGGGTAGGCATCCTCGGGACGTTCTCCCAGGACGAAAAGGGCCTCCCGGCATCCCATCCGCTCGCCTCGCCCCGCCAGGTCCAGCACTTCTTCGAGTTCCATGAAAGGGGGCTTGGCGTCGGGATTGCGGCGGTAGACGCAGTAACCGCAGGCGTCCCGGCACAGCCGGGTAAGGGGAATGAAGACCTTGGGCGAAAAGCTGATGACGCGGCCCTTTGCTCGATCGCGCACATCTCCCGCCCGCCTGCACAAATCAGACAGGGAAAGCCTCAGCAGGGTCTCGTCGAAGTGGAAAAAATCGCTCATCGATCGCTGCCGATCTTAGCAGTTGGCGGCCCTTGTCAGCCAGTCCCGGGGCTTTGCAGCCCACCCCCTCGATATGGCATGATGCTCGCCCCTGGCAGACATGTTGAAGCGAGGGGTCTTATGCCTGACCGACCCGCCATTTTGTTGCTTGAAGACGGCAGGGCTTTTCATGGAGAGAGCTTCGGCAGCGTCCGCGAAAGCCTGGGAGAGGTTGTCTTTAACACCTCCATGACCGGCTATCAGGAGGTGCTCACCGACCCTTCCTACGCCGGGCAGATCGTCATCATGACCCAGCCTCAGATCGGCAACTACGGCACCAATCCTGAGGACGACGAGTCGCGCCGCTCCTTCGTGGCCGGATTCGTAGTGCGCGAGGTCTCGCCCATCGTCAGCAACTGGAGGGCCGACCGCTCCCTCCACGATTATCTGCAGAGCTACGACGTGCCTGCCATTTCGGGTATCGACACACGGGCGCTGGTGCGCCACATCCGGGAGAAAGGCGCCATGAGGGGCGGCCTGGCCTCGGGAGAGGTCGACAGCGACGCTCTGCTCGAGCGCATCCACGCCCATCCGCCCATGACGGGCACCGACCTGGTGCGCGACGTGACGGTGGACGACTCTTATCTTGTCCAGCCCCAGGGCGAGCAACGCTTCTCGGTGGTGGCCTACGACTTCGGCATCAAGAGCAACATCCTGCGCTCTTTGGCCAAGCGGGGCTGCCGGGTGGAAGTCGTTCCCGCCCACACGCCCGCCGAGGACGTCCTGCGGCGCGACCCTGACGGCATCTTTCTCTCCAACGGGCCGGGAGACCCCGAACCTCTCGAACCCATCGTCGGCAACATCCGCCAACTGATCGGCAAAAAGCCGCTTTTCGGCATCTGCCTGGGACACCAGGTGTTGGGATTGGCCCTGGGAGGGAAGACCTTCAAGCTCAAATTCGGACATCGTGGGGCCAACCAGCCGGTCAAGAGGCTCTCCAGCGGACGGGTCGAGATCACCTCCCAGAATCACGGCTTCGCGGTGGACGCCGATTCCATGCCCGACAGCGATGTGGAACTCACCCACATCAATCTCAATGACCAGACCCTTGAAGGGCTGCGCCTGCGCAAAGAGCCGGTCTTTTCGGTGCAGTACCACCCTGAAGCTTCGCCTGGACCCCGCGATTCGCTCTACCTCTTCGACGATTTCATCGCTCTTCTGGAAGGGCGCACGGGTTGGGAAGACTAGATGCCCAAGCGAGACGACCTCAAGAGAATCCTCATCATCGGATCGGGCCCCATCGTCATCGGACAGGCCTGCGAGTTCGACTATTCCGGAACCCAAGCCTGCAAGGCCCTGCTTTCGGACGGATACGAGGTGGTGTTGGTCAATTCCAATCCCGCCACCATCATGACCGATCCGGGACTCTCCACCCGCACCTACATCGAGCCGCTGATCAAGGAGTACGTGGCCGAGATCATCGCCAAGGAGCGTCCCGACGCTCTGCTGCCCACGGTGGGCGGACAGACCGGCCTCAACCTTTCGGTGGAGTTGGCCGAAGCCGGCGTCCTCAACGACTACGGCGTGGAGCTGATCGGCGCCAACCTGCAGGCCATCAGGGTGGCTGAAGACCGGCGCCAGTTTCGGTCCGCCATCGAGGAGATCGGACTGGAGGTGCCCCGCTCGGGCTTCGCCAACAACATGAAGGAAGCCCACCAGATCGCCCGGGAAGTGGGACTGCCCGCCGTGGTGCGTCCCTCTTACACCCTGGGCGGAAGCGGGGGAGGAATCGCCTTCAACAGCGAGGAGTTCGAGGAAATCGTGGGCCGCGGACTTCACCTCTCGCCCATCCATGAAGTGCTGATCGAAGAATCGGTGCTGGGCTGGAAGGAATTCGAACTCGAGGTGATGCGCGATCTCAACGACAACGTCGTCATCATCTGTTCCATCGAGAACATCGACCCCATGGGCGTCCACACCGGGGACTCGGTCACGGTGGCGCCCGCCCAGACGCTGACCGACCGCGAATACCAGGCCATGCGCGACGCTTCGCTGCGCATCATCCGCCGGGTGGGGGTGGAGACGGGAGGCTCCAATATACAGTTCGCCGTCGATCCCGAGAGCGGACGCATGGTGGTCATCGAGATGAATCCCCGCGTCAGCCGCTCCTCGGCGCTGGCTTCCAAGGCCACCGGTTTTCCCATCGCCAAGATCGCCGCCAAGCTGGCCGTCGGCTACACCCTGGACGAATTGCCCAACGACATCACCCTCAAGACGCCGGCCAGCTTCGAGCCCACCCTCGACTATGTGGTGGTCAAGTTCCCGCGCTGGAACTTCAAGAAGTTCCGCGGCGCCGAGGACACGCTGGGCACCCAGATGAAGTCGGTGGGCGAGGCCATGTCGATCGGACGCACCTTTCGCGAGGCCTTCCTCAAGTCTTTGCGCTCGCTGGAGATCGACAACACGCTGGCCTACGAACAGCTCGACTCGGAGCAACTGCGCAACCGCCTGGTGCGGCCGAATTCCGAGCGCATGTTCTACCTGCGCCTGGCCTTCGCCCGCGGCATGAGCCTGGAGGAGATCCACCGGCTGACCCGCATCGATCCCTGGTTTCTGGAGCAGATGCGCCAGTGCGTCCGCTTCGAGCAGAGCCTGGCCGGGCGTTCGCTCGACGATCTCGGTCCTGAGCTCCTCGCCAAGGCCAAGCAGGAAGGGGTCTCGGACCTGCGCCTGGCACAGGTGCTGGCGGCCCGCCACGGTCAGCCCCTGGACGAAATCGACCTCTGGAAGTATCGCCGCCAAAAGGGCCTGCTGCCCGTCTTCAAACGGGTCGACACCTGCGCCGCCGAGTTCGAGTCCTACACCCCCTATCTCTACTCGACCTATGAGAGCGAGGACGAATCGGGGGCCGACGACGAGAAGAAGGTCGTCATCCTGGGCAGCGGACCCAACCGCATCGGACAGGGCATCGAGTTCGACTACTGCTGCTGCCACGCCGTATTCGCCCTCGACGAGAAGGGCTACGAGACCATCATGGTCAACTGCAACCCCGAGACGGTGTCCACCGATTATGATACTTCCGACCGCCTCTATTTCGAGCCCCTCACCTTCGAGGACGTCATGGCCATCATGGAGAACGAGAAGCCCGAGGGCGTGATCGTGCAGTTCGGCGGCCAGACGCCTCTCAAGCTGGCCCAAGACCTGGCCCGCAACGGCGTGCCCATCATCGGAACCTCGCCCGACTCCATCGACTTGGCGGAGGACCGGAAGCTCTTCGGCAACCTGCTGCGCGAGTGCGACATCCCCCAGCCTGATGCCGGCACGGCTCTCTCGCTGGAAGAAGCCCGCGAGATCGCCCTGCGCCTGGGATTTCCGGTGCTGGTGCGGCCCTCCTACGTGCTGGGCGGACGCGCCATGGCCATCATCTATGACGAAGAGTCCCTGGAAGCCTACTTCGACTCGGCGGTCGACGTATCCGCCAAGCGTCCCGTTCTGGTCGACCGCTTCCTGGAAAACGCCGTGGAATTCGACGTCGACGCCGTTTCCGACGGCGAGACGACCGTCATCGGAGGCATCCTCGAACACATCGAAGAAGCCGGCATCCATTCCGGCGACTCCACCATGGTGCTGCCTCCCATCGGGGTGGCTCGGGAGCACCTTGAGACCATCAAGCGCTACACGCGCCGCTTGGCTGAAGCGCTCAAGGTCATCGGGCTCATGAACATCCAGTACGCTCTGGCCGATGGCAAGATCTACGTCATCGAGGTCAACCCCCGCGCCAGCCGGACCGTGCCTTTCGTTTCCAAAGCCGCGGGCATCCCGCTGGCTAAACTGGCCGCCCGTGTGATGGCGGGCGAGAAACTGTCTGAGCTGGGGTTGACGGACGACATCGAGTACCGGGACGCCTTCTTCGTCAAGGCTCCGGTCTTCCCCTTCAACAAGTTTCCCGGAGTCGACACCAGCCTGGGTCCGGAGATGCGCTCCACCGGAGAGGTGATGGGGGCCGACCAGACTTTCGGCGAGGCCTACTTCAAAGCCAAGGCCGCCGCGGGACAGGTCCTGCCTCGTTCCGGAACCGTCTTTATCAGCGTCAATCAGCGCGACAAGGAATTCGTCGGCGAGGTGGGCAAGGGGTTCCAGGACCTGGGCTTCGACATCGTAGCCACCCACGGGACCCACTTGGCCCTGCGGGAAGCCGGAGTGGAGAGCCGTGAAGTCTTCAAGGTCAACGAAGGACGCCCCAATATCGTCGACCTGATCCGCAGCAACAAGATCGACCTGGTGGTCAATACGCCTCTGGGCCGGGCTTCTTTCTACGACGAAAAAGCCATTCAGCGGGCCTGTATTTCTTATGACCTCACCAGCATTTCCACCATCGCCGCCGCCAAGGCCGCGGTGGAGGCAATCCGTGCTTTTCAGCGCGGACAGATCAGGGTCAAGAGTCTGCAGGAGTACCACGCTCAACGCTGAGGTCTCATGGCGGCCAAGGCGGCGCCGACCATTTGACAGTCGCGCCTTAAACCTTACAATCATCGGGACTGCCGGGACTTGCAGTCTTCATCAGATGCATTCCGTCCCGATTCGCCGGAAACCAAGAGTACGGAGGAAATAGATGAGTCAAGAACGAGCAGATGCGGTCACCTTGCGCGGCAATCCCTTTACCCTGGTGGGACCGGAGTTGGAGGAGGGGCAGGACGCTCCCGACTTCGTGACCATCGGCGCCGACATGCAGCCGGTCAGGTTGTCAGACTTGCAGGGCAAGGTGCGCATCCTGAGCGTAGTGCCTTCGCTCGACACCCCCGTTTGCGACATCCAGACGCGCCGCTTCAACAAAGAAGCCGCCAGCCTCGACAACGTCAAAATCTACACCGTCAGCATGGACCTTCCCTTCGCCCAAAAGCGCTGGTGCGAATCGGCGGGGGTCAAGAACATCATCATGCTGTCGGATCACCGGGACGCTTCCTTTGGACAGGCTTACGGAACGTTGATCAAAGAACTGCGCCTCGATTGCCGTGCCCTCTTCGTGGTCGACGAAGACAACAAGATCCGCCATGTCGAGTACGTCAAGGAGGTGGCCGACCAGCCCGACTACGAAAAGGCCCTGCAAAGCGTCCGCGAAATCGCCGGATAGGATGCTGTAACTTGATTGCCCTTCAAGGGCCGGCTGTCTCACAGAGCCTGCGTTGCCTCGTCCTTTGCGAAGTGCTATAAAATTGTCCCATGAGAAAAACGATCTTCCTGCTGATATTGGCTGTGTTGACGTTTGGTTGCGGGGGAGGCGAAGAGGCGGCTGAAGGGGCCGGGGAGGCTATTGCCCCTGATCCTGCCGATGAGATGCCCGATCCTTTCGAGGCTCCCATGGTCTCGATTCCTGGGGGAGAGTATACGATCGGCAGCGACTGGCGATCTGACAAGGTGAAGGGTCAGCCTCAATGGTACGAACCCGCCCACACCGTCGAAGTTGAACCCTTCAAAATCGACGTCTTTGAAGTAACCTACGAGCAGTTCCTGAACTTTGACATCGCCGAAGACCGCGAATACAAGATCCAGGGCGACTGGCGCAGCTACTACGCTCCCGGCAAGGAACTCAAGCCGGTGGCCAACGTGACCTTGGACGACGCCAAGGCCTTCTGCGAATGGAAGGGCAAGCGCCTTCCCACCGAGATCGAATGGGAGGTGGCCGCCCGCGGCGAGAACGCTTCCCGTTATCCCTGGGGCGATGAGTGGGACCCCGCCAAGACCAACACCAACGAACGGGGCTTCTCGGACACCATGGAGGTAGGCCAGAATCCCGAAGACAAGAGCGACTTCGGGGTCTATGACATGATGGGCAACGCTCAGGAATGGACCTCCAGCCTGCTCAAGCCCTATCCCAATTCTCCGGCCCGTTCCCGCAACGACCGCAACGTCTATTCGCAGAACTTGCAGGTGGTGCGGGGCGGATCATACGCCTTGAAGGGTTCGCAGATCGGTCTCTTCACGCGTATCGGCTTTCCGGCCGGCATGCAGAGCGGCACCGGCATCCGCTGCGCCATGGACGCCGAGCCCGAAGGCGAAGCCGAAGAAGATTCCAACTAGTGCCGCCGGACTCAAAGCCAGGGCCCTCCTTTCTCGTCCCTGAGAGGGACAGATTCGTTAGCGCCCTTCTTCGCCAAGGCTTCGGAGGGCAGGCAGCGACAGTGTTGAATGTCAAGCACAAGCTCCCTTAAGGGGAGCCATTCGCTAGCCCAGGGTCAGCCCCGGCGAGCGCAAGCGAGACGGTGGCGCCACCCTGGGTACCGGACAGCCACGGTCCGAACGCTGTAAGCGTGGAATAACGCAACGGGCAGGCTCAAACTTTGACGCGCTGCACCATCTCAGTTTGACAACCCCCTCGGGTTTCACGTAGACTTCATAGTTCCTGACGCGGGGTGGAGCAGTCTGGTAGCTCGTTGGGCTCATAACCCAAAGGTCGGGGGTTCAAATCCCCCCCCCGCAACCAGCCTTTCAAGAGCATCGGACCTGAGAGCCGATGTCCTTCCCATAAGACGCATGAGGGC
>DATIPQ010000158.1 GCA_035471785.1 Acidobacteriota bacterium | reverse complement strand
GACGCTGCTGGGACTTGTCCTGGGGCTGGCCGCATCGTGGGCTCTTTCGAGCTTTATCTCCGACATGCTCTACCAGGTCGGCTCCTTCGACTTGCCCACGGTGGCGGCGGTTACCCTGACCCTGCTGACGGTGGCGCTGGCAGCCATATTGATTCCCACCCTGCGGGCCACCCGGGTCGACCCGGTCACCGCGCTGCGGGAAGAGTAGCGGCCATGACGGATCCTCAGCGGCGATCTGCCATCGCGCCTTTCTCTAAGCAAGGCGCATAACCGAGCGGGTGCCAAGCGGCGGCGGGCGACGCTTGGCCTTGCCGGTCGGCGGCCTGCCGCATCAGCGACCTGGCCCACTCGCGGTCGAATATCTCAGAGGCTTCGTCTGCGCTCCGCTCATCTTTACGAACAGGGTACCGAAAAAGCCCTCCGTGCACTCGACGCGTCGACCTCCTCTTCCTCTAGAATGGGGAGGTCCATGACAGCAATCGAACCTGAAACGGCGCTCATCCCGGCGGGATGGTTTCTGATGGGAAGCGAAGACGGCCGGCCCAATGAACGGCCTGTCCACCGGGTTTGGGTAGACGAATTCCGCATGGCCATCCATCCCGTCACCAACCGCGAGTACGCGCGCTTTCTCAGAGACGACGGGCGCGAGCCTCCGAAAGGATGGGGGGAGGAACGTTTCAGACAACCTGCGCAGCCCGTGGTCGGCGTCACCTGGTTCGAAGCCGAGGCCTACTGCCGTTGGCTGGCCGAAACGACGGGCCGCCCCTTCCGGCTGCCCACCGAAGCGGAACGGGAAAAGGCCGCCCGAGGAGGCCTGCAGGGCAAGCGCTATCCCTGGGGCGACGAAGAGCCCGGCTGGATGGAGGTCAGAGGAAAAGGGCACACCTTCGACCAGCTCGAGGAGGTTGCCCAAGACCCGCCCAATGCCTACGGGCTCCACAACATGGGGAACCTGGTCCACGAATGGTGCTCAGACTGGTACCACGCCGACTACTACGCCGACTCGCCCCAACGCAATCCCCGAGGCCCCCAGACCGGCATCCGCAAAGCCTCCCGCGGCGGTTCCTGGCGCCACCGCATCAAGATCACCCCCTGCTCCGCCCGCACCGCCATCCCCCCCGACCGCACCCACCTCGACTACGGCTTCCGCGTGGTGCTGAATTCCGCCCGTTGACAAGTCCTTCGCAGTCTCGGGAGCGCAAGAGCACCCTCCGATGCGCTAAGGTATGCGGAGAGGAGAGTTCCTAGCGCTACGCGCCGGAAGTTTTGAGCCAGGGTCTTGCCAAGTTCGAGGTGCGATATGCGAAGTTCGAAAGAACCCCGAAGGGGTGCGATTCGCTAGCCCAGGGTGGAGCCCGCTGCAAGCGCAGCGACGCAAGGGCGCAACCCTGGGTACCGCGGTTAGCCCGATTAAAGTTAGGATGCAGCATGGCTCAAGACTTTTGACCGACTGCGCTAGTGACATCCAGCTCTGAAGCAGCCAGTAGGCGAGCGCTGTTCCCAGCGCACCCCCGGCCAAAGCAAACGAATAGTAGAGTATTATTTCCTTTAACCAATAGCATTTGCTTAATATCTTGTGCAGTACTTTACACCTGATGCTACGGGAAGTCAACTATAGAATCGATTTTTGCATAAAGAAGAACAGAGGATGAACGGCTTGCGATTGGGCTGCGGCCCTTGAGCTATTGGACGAAAAGCCGGTAAGCCCAGGGACCGAGGTTGAGTTGGGTCTCTTTGCTCAAACGGGCGGGCTGACCGCTGAAATAGTCGTCGTAGGTGCCGTGGTAGAGGGATTGCTGGAAGGTGACGGTGTGGGGGGCGGCGGACAGGTTCAGGACGGCGAAAATCTTGTCGCGGTCGTTTTGGCGCACGAAGCTGAGCACCTCGGAAGGGGCGCTGTTGGGGACTTGGATCATGCGGGCGCCCCAGGCGCCGTTGTGGAGGGCCGAGTTGGATTTCTTGAGGGCGATGAGCTTCTTGTAGAGATCGCCGATAGGGTGCTCGCGCCACTCGATGGAGTCCTTCTCGAAAAACTCCAGACGCTTGGGATTGCCGGCTTCCTGGCCGTTGTAGATGAGCGGCATGCCTTCGCCCACCACCGAGAGGACGATGGCAGCCTCGAGTCCCTCCCCGAACTGCTCGAACTGAGTCCCCTCCCAGGCGTTCTTGTCGTGGTTGCTGACAAAGGTCATGCGCATGCTGTCTTCAGGATAGGCGCTCTCGTTCCAGGAGTAGTAGGCGAAAAGGCGGCTGACGTCGGCCCGGCCCATGGCGATCTCGTGCATGGCCGTGTTCCAGCTCCAGGCGTAAGTCATGTCGAAGGCCCGGGCATGCAGGTCGCGCGATTCCCATTCGGCCAACATGAAGACCGGCTTGATGGCGTCGAGTTCCCGGCGCACCTGGTTCCAGAAGTCGACGGGGACGAAGCCGGCCACGTCGCAGCGGTAGCCGTCGACGTCGGCTTCGCTGACCCAGTACTTCATGGCCTCGGTCATGTAACGCCGCAGTCCCTCCCGGCCGTAGTCGAGGTCGATGATGTCGGACCAGTCCCACCAGGGAGTGGGCCGGAAGTCGCCCTTCCAGTCGCGGGCGTACCACTCGGGGTGCTCCTCGACCAGCGGGTTGTCCCAGGCCGTGTGGTTGGCCACCCAGTCGAGAATGACGCGGAAGCCCTGCTCGTGGGCCGCCTCCACGAAGTCCTTGAAGTCCTCCAAAGTACCGAATTCTGGATTGACGCTGTAGTAGTCCTTGACCGAGTAGGGACTGCCCAGGCTGCCCTTGCGGTTCCTCTGCCCGATCTCGTGGATGGGCATGAGCCAGAGGATGTCGACGCCCAGGTCCCTGAGACGCGGGAAGTGGGCCTGGGCGGCCTTGAAGGTGCCTGCTTCGGTGAACTGGCGGGTATTGATCTGGTAGATGACCGCGTCGCGGCTCCATTCAGGATGTTTGATTTTCACGTAAGGGCTGGGCTGGTAAGGATTGTGTTCCATCTCCGCATCGTGGTGCTGCCGGCAGGCCGTCGGCAGCGAAAAGAGGAGAATGACGAGGACTGCGGCCCTCCATGCGCCGACTTGGTCTCTCATGCCCCAGATCGTAGCAGGACTCCGTGACCCTGTCATGGCCTGGATAGCCAGCAGCGGGCTGCGATTCGCAAACAAAAGCCCGCCGAGGATGAAACGCCGGCGGGTCGGTTGCTAAAGAAGCTGTTGGCCGGCTTGGCATTTACTGAGAGCGGCGGAGATAGATGTCGGCCTCGGGACGGCCGGCCCGTTTGAGCCAATGGTGGGCGACGGCTTGATCGTCAGATTGGTGGGGAAAGGCCTCAGCCAGCAGCATGGCTACCTTGGCGGCTTCCTCGACCTGCTTGTCGCGGATGCAGTGGGTGAGGAGGGCGCGCATAGCGGCAGGCCACTGGTAGCGGCCCTTGTAGTAGTCAAAGGCGATCTTCTCGGGACGGCTGTTGGCAGTGGGAGGTTGAAAGTATCGCTTCTGCTCGCTAAAGGGCCAGTCCGACATCAGGTACTGGGCCCGCCAGTGACCGTAGAGGCGGTCGACCTCAGTTACGGGGGCCACCCTCCAGGCCGTTTCGCGAGAGACGGGATGGGTCCAAGCTCCGATCAGCCCCATCTGGCGAAAGGCTTGGTAGTAGGCGTCGGCCATCTCGAAATAGCCCTCGATGTTGGGATGGAGGTGCTCCAGCATCAGGTCGCTGCCCACGATGCCGTCGCGGGCCGCGCGCGAGAGGGCCTGCCGGACTTCGACCAAATGGGCGCCATGGCGGGCGGCAGCCTGCCGGATGACCTGGTTGACAGCCTCGGGGGCACGGAAGCGCAACTGGTCACGGTCCTTGGCCGCCAAGTATTCCTGACGGGCCTCGCTGAAGCGTCCCAGCCGGTCGAGAGCCCGGGCTAAGGCGTAGTGGGCGCCGGCATGGGTATCGTCGAGTTCAACGGCTTGTCGAAAGGCCGCCAGGGCCTGGCTAGGGCGCTCAGAACGCAGATGCTCTTCGCCTGCCTCCAGATGACCCTGCAGCTCGTCTTCGTCGGTCCCGGCAGAGGGCCTGCTGATGAATGGGGGTTGATCGCGCTCATTGCACGCCAGCGTACCGATCAGCACCGGTATTCCGGCAGCGCGGTAACGGCTCAGGATGGCTCCGAGATTGGCCCGGTACTGCTCGATGCCGCGGCGGTAAAGGTCCGAATCATAGGGTATCTCCTGTTCGGAGGCGATGGTGGCCATCAAGGTTCGCTGCGAGCGTCCGCCTTCCGGGGGTCGGGGCTTAAGGGCGCTTACCGTCCTCTGGATGAGTTGGAAGAGGCGCAGATCACGCAGCCAAAGAAAGGACAGCACCAAGGGCCGCCGCCGTCCCACCGAGTATCCCGAGCCCACGCCCAAAATGCCCAGGTATTCGTTGTGGCCGGCATAGATGACGACCGCGTCTGGGCTCTGCTCGATGATCTCGTCGACAAAGTCGAGCAAGGTGTAGGAAGTGACGGCCGACATGGCGGTAGTGACGAGCTCGATCCTGCGCTGCGGGAAGGTCCTTTGCAGGCGCTGCTGCAGCATTCCCGAGAGGGAGGCGGCGTAGCCGTAAGGATAGCCTTCGGCGCTGGAGCCGCCCTGAACGAAGATGCGGAAAGTGTCCTCACCCTTGCGGCGTGGGAAAAAGACGGGGCGAATCCTGAGCCGGGGCGTATGCGCCTCGTCCACCATAAAGCGCCGGATCACCCGCGGATTGGCCATCAGATAGCCGGGCGCTTGGGAGGATTCGACAAAGAGAGGGTAGGAATCACCGAATCCGACCAGGCGCAAGCCCCCCTCCAGCAGTGCCAGGAAAAGAAAAGGCAGCAGAAAGGCCGCCACCTTGAAGGTACTGCGCCGGCCCGGCGATATCTCTTTCCCCATCCTTCTCCCGCTGTCACCTCAAAGCACTAGAACAGTCCGTCAGAAGTTTTGAGCCACCCTGTTGCGTTATCCCACGCTTTCAGCGTTCGGACCTTGGCTGTTCTGAACCCAGGGTGGCGCCGGCGTCTCGCTGGCGCTCGCCGGGGCTGACCCTGGGCTGGCGAATCGCTCGCCTTCAGCGAGCCCGGGACTTGACTTCTAACACAGTCGCTGGGCTGGCGAATCTGTCCCTGTCAGGGACAAGGACGGAGGGCCCTGGCTCAGAACTGATCACCGGCGGCACTGGTGGCCCTAGAAGGTAAGCTGGAGGTTCTCGATGGTGCGGCGGGTCCCTTCTTCCAGGTGGCAGAGCATGCAGGCCTTCTGGCCGTACTCCGGGAGGTCGGACACCAGGGTGTAGGTTTGACCGCCCTCGGTCCAGGAAAGGGTCTTGAGTCCATCGGCCCCGGCGGGACGGAAGACTACTTCCTTGTGCCACAGAGATGGCTCAGGCGCGTCGGGGACGCGCCCGGCTTCGGCCATCAAGAGAGTGACGGCATGCCCTTCCACCTCGTAGCGCAGGGCCAGCGCGGTGCATCCCTGCACCGAGGTCTTGCAGGCCTGGCGCAGGTTGACGTCCTGGCAGCAGTTCATGGGGGTGGGAGGAATGTCGGTTTCAAGCTGCAGTCCCGCCGTGCGGCGCACCCACTGCTGGGTATCGGAAAGGGAGGCGGAGGCCAGGTTGATGACCGGACCGGTGGAATGCTTGCCGGTGTGCAGCGTGAAGGCCGCCCGTTCCAGCATGCCCGGCGCGTCCTGGGCCAGGCGCAGCCGCACCGAAGGCTGACGAAGCTGCAGCAGGAGTCCGGTAGCGACCGCAACCACCAGCAGCGCCGCCACGGCCAGCCAGGCGGAGGGGAAACGGCCCTCTGAGGCAGCAGCGGAGCCGTCCTCTCCGGGCGTTTGCAGGGAGAACGAATCGAGCAGCCGGCTGCGCAGGCGGGAAGCCCGCTCGGCGGGCATGGGAGTGGGCTCGAGACCCTCCATCAAACGGTGTCCGAAGCGGATCTTCTCGTATTCCTCACGCAGTTCCCGGGACGCCTGCAGGCGCATCTCCAGGCGCTTGGCCTGAGGCTCCTCCAGCCCTCCTTCGAGGTATTCCAGCAAGTCCTGATAGTCGCGTTCACTCAACATGCTTCAAGATCCCTCATTCGAATCACTCCGCCCGCCTGGAACTTCCACTTTGCCACCCGGAACTTCCCTGAGGTGCTTCAACACCTCGGCCAGCCTGGCGTGGCCTCGGCTGATGCGGGAGGCCACGGTGCCCGGCGAGAGGTCCAGAACCTGGGCGATTTCCTGATAGGAGAGCCCTCCCAGGTAGCGCAGCACCAAGGGCGCGCGCAGCTTGACGGAAAGCTGTTGCAGGCCTCGGCGTACCTCCTGCGACATTTCCTTGCGGGCCAGCCGCCGTTCCTGGGGCGGATCGTGGCGCAGTGCCGGAGCTGCTGCTGCGTCCTCCAAATCGTAGTCGGGACGCTTGCGCCGCTTATGGTCGAGAAAGGCATTAACCACCACCCGGTGAAGCCAAGTCGAGAACTCGGACTGCCCCCTGAACAGCTTCACCTTGTCGAAGAGCTTGAGGAATACCTGCTGGGTGAGGTCCTCGGCCAGGTCGGCGTCGCGGCTGAGGTGAAAAGCCAAGCCCCAGACCTGGTCCTTGTGACGTTCGAACAACTCCGCGAACGCCTCTTGATCGCCTTGCCGGCAACCCTGCAGGATCTCCTCAATCGCTCTATGCTCTTCTCGCTGCATGAGACGCTTGCGCCGCGGGCTTTCTTCCGCGCTCCTCTGGGAATTCTTACGATGAGGGAGGATTCTCCACTCGTTTCAGGAAATTGCGGACGCGTTCGGCGTTGGTACCGAAGTCGCTTCGCCCCACCCGTGAGGTGGATCGGACATCGACTATCGATCCGCCCTGGGGGTGAGGACGCACACGTACGCTGACGTCGTCCTCGAAGGCGAAAAAAGCCGTCCGGTCATAAGCCTCGAATCGCATCAAGGCATGATTCGACCAGGTCGTCGACCAACCCAGGTCGTGGGCGGCCTGCAGGGCCCGTTTGAAAGCTTCCGCGGGCGCCGCTTCCAGCCGCAAGGTTTCGATGTCGGGATAAGCCTCACGCTGCAAGGCAGGCGTGTCAGGGCTTCCATGGGGATAGGCCAGATCCCGTCCCCCATTGGCGGGCATATGCACGGCTTGCTCGAAGGCCGGCGGATCTTCCATGTCGGTGGCGATATCGTGGATGGCCGGTACGCGCGAGCCCATCGCCACCGCCGCCACGATGACGGCCAGCATGGCCAGCGAAAGCAGCAGGGCCGACTTGGCGGCTCCGCTGCCCGCCTTGGCGCCACGGGCGGCCCACAGCCCGGCCAGGGAAAGGATGAGTCCCAGCACGCCTCCCACGACCGCCGCGCCCATGAAGAGGATGAATCCTGTCAGCGGACGCCACAGTCCCCAATGCGTTCCCGCCGGTCCCGCCGCCAGAACCAGCAATGCCAGCAGGACGATGGCCAAACCTGCTGCTTGAACCGCCTTCGATTCCTTTCCCATGGCAACCATGAAAGCATATCTCTCAAGCCGGCGACAATCCTCGGCCTCCCGGTCGGTCCGCTTGCACATTCAAAGCTCGGAACATTGCCTGCGGGCCTCTGATCGGCTAGCCTTTTCAGCAGCGAATGCATGCTATTTCATCCAGGGAGAAGACACTCATGAAACGCGATTGGAAAGACCTTTGCGGGGGCGGGGCAACCCTGTCCGCGATTCTCTTGGCCGTGCTGCTGGTGGTGCAGGGACCGGCCCTGTCGGCCGGCGACAAGCGCATGACCATCGAAGACGCGCTGGCCTTCAAGAACGTGGGCAACCCGTTCTGGGGACCGCAAGGCGAGTGGGTCTATTACTCGCTGCGCGAGTGGGACCGGGAAGGGAACCGCTACCTCACGCAGGTGTGGCGCGTCCCAGCCGAAGGAGGCGAGGCCCAGCAGATGACCCGTCACGACGAGGGTGTAGGCAACGCCCGGGTGTCCCCCGACGGACGCTTTCTGGCCTACGTCTCCAGCCGCAAGGACGGCGAGGACGACAAGACCGAGGGGGGACAGATCTGGCTGCTGCCGCTGAGCGCCGGCGAACCTTACCGCCTGACTCAGGCCGAGAACGGGGTCAGCGACTATGCCTGGGCTCCCGACGGAAAGTCCATCGTCTACTCCAGCCGCGATCATTACTTCGACAAGGAAACCCGCGAGCGGCGCAAGAAGGACAAAGACGACGCCGTGGTGGTGGACGCCGACCATGGATGGACCCAGCTCTGGCACATCGCCCTGGACGGCTCCGAGGCCAGGCGCCTGACCGAAGGCGCCTTCGACGCCTCCAATCCCGAGTTTTCTCCTGACGGCAAACACGTCGTCTACGTCTACGATCAGCAGGGAGACCAGCCCAGTTCCTGGCACCACATCGACGACAACCTGGAATCGGATCTCTACCTGCTCTCGCTGGACGCCGAAGAAGCAGGGCCGGGCAAGAACCTGACCCCCGGTCCCGGACAGGTGTCCTCGCCCCGCTTCTCGCCCGACGGCAGGCGGCTCTCCTTCAGCGCCAGCGAAGAGGCCGGCTTCGCCGTCAAGAGCGACCTCATGGTGCTGGAACTAGAGTCGGGCCGGAGCTGGAACGCCGCGCCCGATGCCGACGATTCCATCGGCGGGGCCAAATGGACGCCGGACGGCCGGTGGCTGCTCTACACCCAGCCCGAGGGACTCTACACTCACCTCTTTCGCGTCTCTGCCAGCGGCGGCTCGCCCGAGATGCTCATCGGAGGCACGGGCATGGACGGCGGCGCCGTGGAAGTCTCTCCCGGCGGCAGCGGCTTGGTCTACCTTAAAAACGACCCGCTGCGCCCCTCTGACTTGTGGACGCGCCCGCTTCAGGCGGCTGCCGATACCTCCGACGCGGCCCAGTTGACCGACGTCAATCCCCAGATCACCGACTTCGCCCTGGCTGAGTCGCGTCCCCTGAGCTGGAAGGCCGAGGACGGGCTCGACATCGAGGGCGTGCTGGTCTTGCCCCTCGACTACCAGGAAGGACAGCGCTATCCGCTCATCCTGCAGATCCACGGCGGACCTACGGGACGCCACAGCCATGGCTTCAACAACCGCGGCTCCCAACTCTGGGCCGCGCGCGGATTCGCCCTCCTGCAGCCCAACCCGCGCGGCAGCACCGGCTACGGATTCGAATTCACCCAGCTCAATCAGAACGACTGGGGCGGCATGGACTTTCACTCCGACGACATGAAGGGCGTCGACAAGGTCATCGAGATGGGCATCGCCGATCCCGACAAGATGGCCATTATGGGAGGCAGCTACGGCGGCTTCACCACCTTCTGGGCCGTCACCCAGACCGACCGCTTCAAAGCCGCCATCGGACACGCCGCCATCAGCGACTGGTACAGCTTCTACGGCCAGACCGACATTCCCCAGTACCTGAAATGGGGCTTCGGAGGGCACGGATGGGACCGCAAGGAGGTCTACACCAGGTGGTCGCCCTATGAGTTCGCCTCCCAGGTCACCACGCCTCTCATGATCACTCACGGAGAGCGCGACCAGCGCGTGCCCATCGCTCAGGCTGAGCAGTACTACACGGCGCTCAAGAAGATGGGCAAGGAAGTGATCTTCGTCCGCTACCCGCGCGAGGGTCACGGCATCCGCGAGCCCAACCACGTGATCGACCTGCAAGGCCGCCAGGAGCGCTGGATCGACCGGCACCTGGACATCGAGCGCCCTGAGCCTGTCGAGGAAGAGGAGATGGGCAAGGACAAAGTCGAAACCGCTACCGGCGGCTAGGCCCGGTCAAGCCCGAGGTCGTTTCAGGCGGTTTTTGCTTGAACTTGTCAGAGGTTAGAGGCAGAATAAGTATCAAGGTCCATCGCCGAGATGGCGGTTCCGGTCGACCTCGGGCGGTCGAGGGGCCGGGCGGAAAGGGGTTCCGCCGATTGTGGGAACGCCCGGAAAGGAGGTGATCTAGTGAGTAGCAGTAATTTATGGAGTTTGATGGAGGTGGCGACCTCGTAAGAGGCCTCCTTTAGCGCGTGGCGCTAACGGGCAGTCCCCCCTGCGGGGAACCCCTCGCCACCACATTGAACCACCTTGGCCCCGGCCGTTCACGACGGACCGGGGCCTTTTTTTGTGCCTTTCAGCTGGACGGTTCGTTCCTCATTCTCGCGATTTCAGCACAACTGCCGCCTGGCCACGCACATGCTGTCACGTATCCGATTTTTGTATGAGAAGAAGGAAGCATATTGTTGTTGACAGGTTTTGGTTTTAGATGCGATGCTATTTTTATAACTAAGGCTAGATAAATAAGGAGTAAACATATGTACAAAACAGGAAAGGTGAGAATTTCACTTCTCGCGATAGTTCTGACTGGCTGGTTCCTCAGTTACCAGTCATTCGGATTCTCACAGGAATTGACATCGCTAGGGTCGCATGTGGGATCGAATCAGGATCTAGTGACCGCCGATTTCGAGTACTCGTCGATTGTGGAAGGAAAGCGCGCACGGACGTCCATGGAAAGGTGCGGCCAACTCATCTTAGGGCTTGACTACGCCAAACCCCTATTTGTCAACCGCGACTTGGACGTCCTCCCCAGAGGATTTGTCTGGTCGATCGGCAAGGGAATGCCGGCGAGGATGAAAGTGAACAGCGACGTCGTTTTTGGCGCCGATGTGCTTGTACAGCCCGGAGTGTATTTTCTTTCCCTACGACATGACGGCGATGGCCAATGGTCACTTCTCGCCACACGGATCGGAAGGGGCATTGAGTATCGGGCCGAAGAAGGTGAGACCCTTGTCATCCCGATGAGTAGTCGCGCAACCGCCGAGTTTCAGGATGAACTCCGCTTACGGCTCACTCCCGGGCAGGAATCTTCAGCTCAGTTCGAGATTCTTTGGGGTCCGCATTCGGTGGCGACTTCATTGCTCCAAGTTGGCGCAACCTCCAAACTCGGGTGCAGGTAGGTTCATGAATCGGCCGCGACTCACCGTACTGATCGTATTCCTTGTCGTCCTGTGCCTCATGTTGGGCTTGGTCATCTATCGCCAGTATCAGGGCGTTCAGTGGGAGACTACCGAACGCGAGGCGGTGGGGCCTGCCCGAGGAGGTTTCTCGGCCCAAGATTCTACGGAGGCCGGAACCACCGACTCCGAAAGACGATCGTCTAAGGAAGCGCGATTTTTGCCTGGTCAGGCAAGAAGAGCCCGTTACGTCTTCTCCTTCCGAGGAAACCGCAGCTTCGCGGCCAACGTGCTGGCATCCTCGATCGCTCTGCCCTTTGAGATGCCGGAAGAGCAAGAATTGGCCAAGCTAGTTTCGGCCGGCCTCGATACCTTTTACGACAGGCACGGGTATCTCGATTTTCAGCTCACTGAAATCGACATCTCCCTTGGAGCCCCCGTCCACATCTCCTGTCAGATTACCGAAGGACCGCAATACACCTTTGGTTCCATTTCGCTACTTGCGGAAGATGAGGAGATCGTCCGGGCGCTGGAGGAGGCCTCGAAACCCGGCATGCCCGCAGACGTCGCGCGGCTGAGGTCCGTTCTGAGCGAGATGGCAAGAAGCCATCGAGATCAAGGCTTTCTCGACTTTCGAAGAGGGATTGAGGTAGCAAAGAACCGGTCCACGGCCTCGTTCGAATTCGATATCGTTGTTGAGCGCGGCCCCAGGTACAAGGTTGGAGAGGTCATCTTTCCCCCCGAACTCCCTGAGCTTTTGCCCCTTCGCTCACTGAAGGGCCAGCCTTTCAACAAGTCCCTCATTGAATTCTACCTCGACCAAGCAGAACTGTCGTGGGATGCCGTGAGCCTCGAGAAGGATTTTTGGGATGAAACTGTCAAAATAAGTATCAATGCCCCAAGTCAATAGGAGGTAAGAGAATGAAAAGAATCATACTCTGTATTCTGGCCCTAATGCTACTGAGCACGATAGGCCTCATTACGCAGGTCGGCGGCCAAAACGCTTGCTATTCGGATGGTTGCGATGAATTAGGTTGCGCTGGCGGACAAGGCGCCTGTCAGGCAAACGGAACTTGCTGTATCAACTGCAGTCCCACGCCGGGCGATTACTGTCTCGACAGAGGAGAAGACGCCGCTCAACAATGCCCTGTCTCTTAGTGCTCAGAGTCTCCGTCGTGGAAGAGCGGGGAACCCCTCGCCACCACATTGAACCACCTTGGCCCCGGCCGTTCACGACGGGACCGGGGCCTTTTTTTGTGCCTGCGAGTCGCCGCAGCGCGTCTTTGATTTGGTGAAAGCATGCACGGCAGGTATACTGATTGAGATCAAGATTGGTTTTTGACGGATCACGCCTTGATTCAAAGAAGGAGTCCGACATGACCCCCCGCATTGCTCTTCTTTGTCTCTTTCTCCTCTGCGCTCTTTTCCCGCCAAGTCTGGTGGCCGGTTCCGGCGAGGTGGAGTGGGTGCGCCACTACGGCACGGGACTTGAGCAGGCCAAGGAGTTGGGCCGTCCCGTGATCATCGAGTTCTGGGCCGATTGGTGTCCGCCCTGCCGGCAAATGGAACGCGAGGTCTGGCCTGACGACAAGGTCGTCGAGCTTTCCAAGAAATTCGTCCTCATCTCGGTGGACACGGACCGGGACAACGGTACCGCCCGCCGCTTTCAAGTCAATGTCTTGCCCACCATCGTCTTTGCCGACCCCTGGGGCAACGCCATCAACCGCCACGAGGGCTATCTTCACGCCAACAGCCTGATCTCGATGATGGAGGCCTTCCCCGAAGATTTCTCCCAGATCAGCGAGTGGCTGGCCATCCTGGACAAGGACGGCAAGGACCTGCAAGCGCTGACCCGAATCGGCCAGTACTATCGCGATTTGGGCGTGGTCGACTTGAGCAACCGCTACCTGGAGCGGGCGGTCAAGAGCAAGCAAGCCGATTCCAAGCCCGAATTGAAGGAGAACCTGCGCATATGGATCGGCCTCAACCACCTCAAAATGGCCGAGAACAAGAAGGCCCGCAAGAGCTTCGAGCGCTGCCTCAAGGAGTTCCCTGACGGGTCCCAATGCGATAAGGCCATGCTGGGCGTGGTCACCGCCTTGCTGCAGGAGGGCAAGCTCGATCAGGCCCAGGAGTGGTACCAGCAACTGGCCCTCAAATTCCCCGAGTCCAACGCCGCTCAGCAAGCCGCCCGCAACATTGAAATGGTGCGCGGGCGCTGATCCCTTCCGCCGAGCGGCTCTACCGGCTCTTCGCTTTTGAGGGTCTACCTCGACCTGGCGGCCATCGAGCCCAGCTTGCGGGACGACCCGCGGCTCAAGTGTTCCCTCAAGAGGGTGTCGCAAAAGTCCTCAATATGACACCTCGATGGCCCGTTATTCCACCCTTTCAGGGTTCCTTTAGAGTTACTTCCATAACCCAGGGTGCCGCTCGGGGCGCTTCGCACCCTCGCTTTACCCTGGGCTAAACAAATTGCACCCCTTCGGGGTTCTCAAAGAGCAATATAGTGCTCCTGGAGACGCTTTGCGGCTGGTTGGGACTGTACTTTTGCGACACCCTCTCAAAGCATCCGTGATTCCTGGCGGCAGGGCGCTCAACGCCATCCCTACCGGGCCGACCCTGAAGAGCGCCGATTGCGCTTTCACAGAACTCATGACCGGCAGCACTAGGCCTGGGCGGCTTGCTGCCAGTAGCGCAGGATGCCGGTTACCGACATTTCCAGGGGGTTGGCGGTGTGGTAGCGGGTGATGATTTCTTCGTCGGTGCCGCAACTGCGGGCCCTCTCGATATTCCATTCGGTATAGGCTTTGACCAGTTCCTCATAGGAAAGGCGCTGCATGCGTTCGCGTACGAAGCGGGCCGAGTCCTGGATGAGCTGCTTGAGGGAGGTGAGTTGCTGGTCCGCCTCGTCGACACGGCCGAAGTGGGTCGGGTAGATGGCCCTGAAGTCTTCTGATCGCAGGCGGTCGATGGTGGCGTTCCAGGCCGGCACGTCGAATTCGGGCGGCGGGGCGGGAAGCTCGACCAGGGTGCTTCCAGGCAGGCGGATGCCGGCGGCGTCTCCGGTAAAGGCCACCTCCTGCAGGCGGAACGTGTGGTGATGGCGGGCGTGGCCCTGGGTCTGAATGGCGGTGAACTTGGCGCCGGCGGCCTCCACGACGTCGCCGTCCCGCAGTGAAACCACCTTGTCTTGGGGGCAGGGAAGCACCTCGCCCCATAACTTGTCCATCATGTCGCCGTAGATTCGCGCGGCGCTTTTCAGCAGCGCCGCTGGCGAGACCAGGTGACGGGCTCCGATCACGTGGACGTAGACGGTGGCTCCGTTGCGGGCCCACCAGCCGGCGGCTCCGGCGTGGTCGAGATGGATGTGAGTGACCAGCAGATGGCGGATGTCGTCCTCGCTGAATCCCAGCCGCCTGATTTCGCCGCGCAGGCGGTCCAGCGTGGAGGCGGGACCGCACTCGACCAGCACGGGACCCTGGGGAGCCTCCACCAGGTAGGAGGCGATGGCTTGCTCGATGCCCTGAAAGCGGAGATCGATGGTGTGAATCTTCATGGCTGCTTGATGATGGTCACTTCCTGATCGACGGCTACGTCGGAAACTTCTTGCACGCTGCCGTCGGGCCAGATGACCTTGAGCGACTCGATGGAGGCGTTTCTTCCCAGCCCGAAGGTGACGGGCAGTTCCATTTGGCTGAGATAACTGCGCGTGGGCATGACCGGGCGGCGTTGGCGGATTCCGGCCGAGGTCGCCTCTACCCAGGCTCCCAGTGCGTGGACGTTGGGGGCTGGAGCGCGCAAACGCACGCGCAGCCAGTGATTGCCCAGCGACTGGTCGTTTCGCAGCAGCAGAGGGGGCCGTCCGGTCTGGGTGAGAACGACGTCCAGGTCGCCGTCGCCGTCGATGTCGGCGTAAGCGGCGCCCCGTCCCACGATGGGACGCGCCAGATCGCCCACTGTCTGGGGGTCGACTTCGGCGAAGACCGCCGCCTCGGGATTGCCCTGGTTCCAGAAGAGCTGAGCCGGCTGCTCATAGGTCTGCGAGGCCTGTACTTCGGTGATTTCTTCTTCCAGGTGGCCGTTGGCCTGCAGCAAATCGAGGCGTCCGTCCAGGTCGTAGTCGAAAAAGAAGAGTCCGAAGCTGAGCCTGAGGCGGGAGGGAGAGCCGATGCCCTCGCCGATGGCCTCGTCGGCGAACCACATGGGTTCGTCCTGCGACACGTAGAGCGAGGACATTTCGTTGGCGAAGTTTCCGATGCCGATGGCCAGGGCGTCGGTGTTGCGGTGATAGCCGGCGTCGATGCCCATGGCCCCGGTGGCATTGCCGTTGAAGTCGTAGGCGATTCCCGCCAGGTCTCCGATTTCCAGGAAGGTGCCGTCGCCCTGATTCTCGAAGAGGAAGTTCTGCACCGTATCGTTGGCCACCGCCACGTCGATGTCGCCGTCGCCGTCCAGGTCGAGGGTCAGCAGCGCCAGCGACTTGGCCATGGGCTGGCCGGTGGCCGGATTGTCGACCTGCACTCCGGCTTGGGCCGAGGCGTCGGTGAAGGTGCCGTCTCCGTTGTTGAGGTAGAAGTAGGGATAGGTTCCGGCGTAGCTGTTGGGCGGACCGTAGGCCCGATCGGTGCCGTTGAGCGTGAAGTTGAGGTCGAGATCGATCTGGCGCGTCCACCGCACGTAGTTGCAGACGAAGAGGTCGAGGTCTCCGTCGCCGTCGGCGTCGAAGAATCCAGCCGAGGAACTCCACTCATCGTCCGCGCCGGCCACTCCTGCTCTGGAGGTGACGTCGCTGAAGCGTCCGCCGTCGTTGCGCAGCAGGCGGTTGGAGCCGACGGCGGTCACGAAAAGGTCGAGGTCGCCGTCCCCGTCGTAGTCCCCCACGGCCACGCCCATCCCGTAAAAGGACTCGTTGAATCCGGCCTGACGGGTGACGTCGCTGAAGCGTCCTCGGCCCTCGTTGCGGTAGAGCACCAGCGACGGATCGGGATCGGGACGGGCCGACCAGGCCCAATCGCTGGAGTTGACGAAGAGCAGGTCCTGGTCGCCGTCCCCGTCGTAGTCCAAGAAGGCCACGCCTCCGCCCATGGTCTCGGGCAGATACTTGTCTCCGCGGGCGCCGTTCTCATGCGAGAAATCGATGCCGGCCTCTGCGGTGATGTCGGTGAAACTGACCTGGGGGACGCCTTCGCCGCCCTGCTGCAGGGTCCGGGGAGCGGAGGTCTCGATGGGGCGGACGGTATCTTGCGGCGCGTCCTCTCGGCTCAGAAAGTAGATGCCGAGGCCCACCGCGGCGATCACCACAATGACCAGCAGCGACCAGCGGAAGGCGGTGCCGATTACGGTGTCGTCTTCATCCACCCATTCCTGTGCCTCTTCGGGTTCATGCGCTTCTTGGGGATTCTCGTTGTAGGGATTCTTTTCAGTCATGGTTCAGGCTAGTCATTATGCACGATCCTCTCGCCGGGGGCGGCAAGGCAGGGGAGGGGATGGGGTATAATCGGCGCCGTTCCCATGAAATCCAGGAAAAAATGGATACCCGGATTGGCGGTAGTGGCGGCCTTGTTGCTGGCGCTTTACGGGGGCGTGCAATTGATCGACGCCCAGGAGCGCCTCTACTTCCGCCGCGGACGCGCCGTCGACGATGCCCTGAAGATGTGGGCCCGCGGATTGGCGCAACAGGACTTCTCGGTGCTGCAGGACCTCTACGCGCTCGATTTCCGCGGCGCCCGCCTGGGACTGCTCTCGCCTCCCCTTTCCCATGAAGAGCATGGATTGATCACCTACACCTTCCTGGCCGAAGCGGCTGACGCCGAGCGCGAGGCGGCGCTGCAGGAGTGGCGCCGGTACCTGGAAGGCTTCCAGTCCATCGACAGCGTCCAGGCTCATATTGTCGACTTTCAGCAGTGGCAGGAGGACTCGGCATTAGGGGCCTCGGTGCGGCTGCGGGTGGTGGGGCGGCGCGGCGATCCGGCCGTCACCGTCATCGACCGCATGCTGATGTCGCTGGATTTCACCGCCGTCCAGGAACGGGTGCAGATCACCCGCATGCGCCTCACCTCGGGCGAACGGGTGACCGGACAACCCCTCTTCGAAGATGTCGCCGGGGCTGCGGGTCTGGGTGCCGACGCCTCCCCCGAGGACTCCGAAGGGGACGCTGCGGCCCGCGCTTCCTCGGCGGACGCGTCCTCCCTGGGCTATCCCATGGCCCGCTTCTGGGGAGCGGGGATCAGCGCCTCAGACTATGACGGCGACGGCTGGATCGACCTCTTCCTGCCCGGGGACCTGCCGCGCCTGATGCGCAACGACGGCCGGGGACGCTTTATCGGCGTCACCCGCCAAGCCGGCCTTGAAGGGCTGGGACCACTACGGCTGGGACTGCTGGCCGACTATGACAACGACGGCCACCGCGATCTTCTGCTGGTCGGAGATTCCACGGCGGGAGGAGCCGAGGGCGTCCGCCTCTGGCACAACAACGGCGACGGCAGCTTCGCCGAGGTCACCGGACGCTCAGGACTCGACAGCGGATGCTGCGTGACCGCCGCCGCCTGGGCCGACTACGACAACGACGGCCATCTCGATCTCTATCTGGGCCGCCACCTCGATCCGGCCAGCCAGTCTCCCCCAGCCTTCTACTCCCGCAACGGCATGCCCAACCAACTCTGGCGCAACCGCGGCGACGGCACCTTCGACGAGGTTGCGTCGCAGGCGGGGGTGGCCGATCAGGGGCTGTGCCTGGGCGTGGCCTGGGGAGACTACGACAACGACAACCGTCCCGACCTGTGGGTGGTCAACAACTACGGACGCAATGTGCTCTACCGAAACCTGGGCCGGCAGGGATTCGCAGACGTCTCCGGCCAGGCAGGCGTCCTGGGCTTCGGCTCGGGGCATTCCGCGGTCCTGGCCGATTTTCAGGACGACGGCCTCCTCGATCTCTTCTCGGGACGCGTGCTTTCTCCCTACGCCTGGTACGGAAAAGGTCCCACAGTGGCGGCCTTCATGCTCTCCTCGATGCGCCAAAGCCCGATCTCCGAGGCGCTCTCGCTGATCTACCAATTCACTGCCGAAGCCGGCTTCGAAATGGGTCAAGTGTTCACTCCGCGCCATCATGGCGAACTGCTTCTAGAAGCTGCTCCGGGCCCGGAAGAGGAGGCTCCGGCGGGTTTCGTCGACTCGACCTTCTCGGCCCGGCTGCTCGATTCGGGATGGATCTGGGGTGCCGCCTTCGGCGATCTCGACGCGGATGGCGATCAAGACCTGTTCATGGCGGCCGGCGGCCGGCCCGGCACCTCGGAACCCGATATCGAACTCGACTTTCTCCACGCCAAGGTGCATCGCCAGGGGGACTTCCGCAGCGGACTCCTCTTCCATCCCGCCCACTGGGACGGCCGTCCCTGGTTCGGCCAGGATTCCGCTCAATTGCTTCTCAACGACGGCGATGGAACCTTCAGGGAGATTGGCGTTCCGTCCGGCGCCGCGGTGAGCGGGCCGACACGGGGAGTGGCCCTGGCCGACTTCACCCGCAGCGGACGGCTCGATATCGCCGTATCCAGACTCTCGGGCCCGCCCGCCTTGCTCTCCAACCGCATCCCGTTCAGTGACGAAGAGGACGACGAAAGCCGGCGCGATTCCTCCCCCAATCACTGGATCGTGCTTGACCTGGTGGGGACGGAATCCTCCCGCGACCCCGTCGGTGCGCGGGTGACGCTGACGGCAGGCGGGCGCACCTGGATCAGGGAAGTCCAGGCCGGTTCGGGATACGCCTCTCAGAACATGCCCTGGCTGCATTTCGGCTTGGGCAAGAGCGATCGTATCGACGAAATCCGCGTCCGCTGGCCCCGCAGCGGGATGGAGCAAATCCTCAATCCGTTGGCCGTCGACCGTCACTATCGCGTGACCGAGGGCAACCCCCAAGTCGAGGTTTTCTAGCACATCCTAAACTTCTGGCTGGGAAATTAATCCGTGACAGAAAATTAATTAGGGAATCCGAAAGCTCTGTGCTATACTCGCCTGCAATTTAAGTGAGGCGGAGCGGGAACCGAAGTCCCCGCCCCGTTCGTTTTCCATTGGTAGGGTATTTTGGTAGGCTTTCACCGATTGTAGACGATTTACCCTGCCTTTTGGTTTCTGTTTTCCGGCGGTTTTCCGCAACTTTCCTCGCCTTAGCGGTCCGTTTTTCAAGCTAACTTCCCGTGAACAAATAGTTTATTCGTCAACTATCGGCGGGCGACTTTTTTCGCCTTTTCTGCCGTTTTGTCGGGAAAACGACTTGGCGGGGGCGGAAAAATTCGTTTGCAGGCCGGGGAAAGGCCTGCCAAAGTAGGCTCATGAGCGGCAACGGATCTCCGAGAGATGCGGATTTGACGGCGGGTGAACTGGACGATTTGATTCAACGGGTCTTCCAGCCTCAGCCGGAAGAGAGGGAGATCGCCTTCTTGACCGATCTTCCCGATGGAGAGATCGAGGACAACGACGACTGGCGCGAGCGGCGCCAACTGGCTCTGGAGTGGACGCTGCAATTGGACCAACTGGCCTCACGCACCGGCCGCAGCGCCTCTCTCCACCTTTACCGCCACACCGGCAGCAACAATGCCGATCTGCCGGAGCGGGCCTGGCTGCATGGCGCTCAGCACTCCTTGCCTTCCTGCCTTGAGGACGTCGACGGGCAAGCCTCCCTTGCCATGGAGGAGATCTATCGGCGTTTTCCCATCATCATCGCCCCCACCCAGTTCTCGGCCACTGCTCCCCTCAAACAGGCTGCCCGCCGCTTCGGTTTCCGCGGGGCGACCATGCCCGGCTTCAACCGCAAGATGATGTCCGCCCTCAAGCTCGACTGGGTAGAAGTCGACCGGCGCTGCCGCAAGATCAAGCGGGTGCTCGACGAGTCCGCTGGGGCCTCCTTCCGCTTTCGGGTGCAAGGACACGGCCAACTGGGCCTCACCCTGGACCTACGCCATCGCCAGTCCACCGCCTCGGGCGGACTGGTACCCGAGCCCGGCACTACTGGAAACCTCCCCTCGGGAGAAACCTACATCGTCCCCTACGAAGGGGAGCGCCCCGGCGATCCCAGCCGCTCGGAGGGCCTGCTGCCGGTTCAGTTCGGCGACGAGGTGGTGATCTACGTCATCCGCCAAAACCGCGCCCTAGCGGTGCAGACCCAGGGGCCCGTCTCGCAGCGCGAAGCCGAGTTGATCGAGAAGGAACCGGCTTACGCCAACCTGGCCGAGCTCGGCGTCGGCGTGCTGGCCGACTTCGGGGTCGATCCCATCGGCGTCATCCTGCTCGACGAGAAGCTGGCCGTCCACATCGCTTTCGGCCGCAGCGACCATTTCGGAGGCCAGGTTTCCCCGGCCGATTTCACCTCCCCCCGCGCCGTCGTCCACATCGACCGCGTCTACCACCCCAAGCTCCAACCCCGGGTCCACCTCGATTCGGTCACCCTTCATCTGCAATCCGGCTCGGATGTTCCGTTGGTCCGCGACGACCAATTCGTCTTCGATTTCAACTCCGGCTCCTAGTCGGATGCCGATCCTGCCGGCTGTCGATTCGGGAACTAAAGAGGCGGCCGCGCGTGACTAGGAACGGGGGACCTTGGGCTCGCCGCTAACCCCTTGTGAAACAAGGAGGTTGGGGTTTCGACCGGTTTGCTCTGCAACGGTCTGCGTGCTACTATTCGCACATGCCGCAGACCGCTCTCACGGTCTTTGCGGCACCCGTTGTCGCCTCTTGTCGTCGCCGCCTTCTGCGGCGAGCTTCAAAAGGAGAGAGAATCCCAGCATGAAATTGAAGTTGAACCTGATCGCCATCCTCCTGGCCCTGGCGTGTTTCGCGGGGACGCTCGCCGCCTCCGAGTGGCCCCATTGGCGCGGTCCTCACCAGAACGGCGTCTCCGATGAAACCGGACTCATCTCGACCTGGTCCAAGGACGGCGAGAATTTGATTTGGAAGCAACCCTTCATCGGCCGCTCCACTCCCGTCGTCTTCGACGGGCGGGTGTGCGCCAACGGACGCATCGGCGAGGGCATCGACCGCCAGGAAATGGTGGCCTGCTACGATGCCGAGACGGGCCATCAACTGTGGGAGCACCGCTTTACCGTCTACCAGACCACGGTGCCCTGGAACCGCGTGGGATGGCCCAACCTGGCGGCCGATCCCGACACCGGCTACGTCTACGTTCAGGGAGTGGCAGGCACCTTCAAGTGCCTGGACCGCCACGGCAGCGTGGTTTGGGAAAAGTCCCTGGTGGAAGAACTGGGCTTTTACTCCGGCTACGGCGGACGCACCCAGACCCCCATCGTCGATGAGGACCGCCTCATCGTCACCTTCAGCAACGCCTCCTGGGGACCGATGGCCCCTCCGCGGCACCGGGTTTTCGCCTTCGACAAGCGCACGGGAGAGGGCCTTTGGATCTCCTCGCCGGGACGCCAGCCAGCCGATCTCAACAGCCAGTCCACCCCCGTCGTGGCCGTCATCGAAGGGCGCCGCCAGCTCGTCTACGGGGGCGGCGACGGATGGATCTACAGCCTCGACGCGCGCACCGGCGAGATGCTCTGGGAGTTCCACCTCAGCCAGCGCGCCATCAACATCACAGTGGCGGTGGATGGACACACCGTCTACGCCAGCCACAGCGAAGAGAACATCGACGAGGGCACCCAGGGCCGGACGGTGGCCATCGACGCCCGCGGCACGGGCGACGTCACCGCCACCCACGAAGTCTGGCGCTCTCCCGTCTCGGCGGGATTCTCCTCCCTGATCAAGAAGGACGACCGCATTTACGTCATCGACAACTCGGCCAACCTGCACGCCCTCAACGCCGCCGACGGCCGGCATCTGTGGGAGCATTCCATCGGACGCGTGGGCAAGGGATCTCCGGTGTGGGCCGACGGCAAGATCTACGCCACCGAGGTCAACGGCATCTTCGCCATCGTCCAACCCGGGGACGATGGAGCCGTGACGCTCGACATCGAGCAGCTCAACGTGGAGTCGGGCGAGCGCTACGCCGAAATCTACGGGTCGCCAGCCATCGCTTACGGACGCATCTACTTCACCACCGAGGCCGGCATTTACTGCCTTGGAGACGCAGATGCCCCCTTCCAGGCCACCGGCTCGGGAATGGCGCCGCTGCCTTCTCCCGCCGGACCCGCTGAGATCTCCATCTCAACCCTGCGAGTGGTCCCCGCCGAAGTCCGCATCATGCGCGGCGAGAGCCGTTCGTTCAAGGCAATGGCCTTCGACCAGGCCGGCTTTCCGCTGGGAGCGCGTCAGGCTCAATGGTCGTTGCGGGGGCTGGACGGAGAGATCGATGCCGAGGGCAACTACAGGCCCGCCTCTGAGGGCACTTCCCGCTTCGGAATGGTGCAGGCCTCTATCGGCGACCTCACCCATCAGGCCTACGTGCGGGTCTACTCGCCTCTGCCGCTGGAAGAGGACTTCGAGTCCATCGAGGTGGACCAGCGTCCCGGCTATCAACTCGGGGCCCTGGCCTTTTTCGGCGTCAAGCAGCTTGAGGACGGCAACAAGGTGCTGGTCAAGAATCCGGCTCCGCGCGGCATCCACAAGCACGATTCCTTCATCGGACCGGCCCATTGGCGCAACTACACCATCCAGGCCGACCTCTATGGAACCAGGACCGGCCGCCGCGTCCCCGACATGGGGCTGGTCAATGGCGGCTACACGATGGACATGATGGCCGCCCTGCAGCAGATTCAGGTCCGCTCCTGGGCCTCTGAACTGCGCATGGCCCAAGAGGTGCCCTTCGAGTGGGAGCCCGAGCGCTGGTATACGATGAAGCTGAGAGTCGACGTGGAAGACGACAGAGCGCTCATCCGCGGCAAGGTCTGGCCCAAGGGAACGCAGGAGCCGGCTGAATGGACCATCACCGTGGAAGACCCTCATCCGGTGACCTCGGGAAGCCCCGGCATTTTCGGCTTCTCGGTGACTCCCGTCTACTATGACAACGTGAAAGTGGTGGAAAACGAATGAAGCATAATAAAGTTCTGGTTTTGACGATAAGCGCCCTGCTGCTGGCGGCGGGAGCCCTGGCCGCGGCGGCCGCCGACGAGATCGCCATGTTCGGCGGCGGACCCTCCCGCAACATGATCTCCGAAGCGACCGGATTGCCCGACAACCTCGATCCCGACGGCCCCAACCTGGTGTGGCGCCAGGCCCTGGGATCGCAGTCCTACGGCGGACCGGTGCTGGCCGACGGCATCGTCTACGTGGGCACCAACAACGAGAAGCCCCGCGATCCCCAGGTGACCGGGGACAAGGGCAACTTGATGGCCTTTCAGGCCTCTGACGGCAAATTCCTGTGGCAGCTCGTTCACGACAAGCTGCCCGAAGGACGCGTCCACGACTGGCCCCTGCAGGGCATCTGCTCGGGTCCGGCGGTGGAAGGCGACCGCCTCTGGTACGTCTCCAACCGCGCCCAGGTGGTGGCCGCCGACGTGCAAGGACTCAAGGACGGCAACGACGGTCCCTTCACCGAAGAGCAGTACACCTCGGAAGGTCATGGAGACATCCTGTGGTCGCTCGACATGATCAACGAACTCGACGTCTTCCCCCACAACCTGGCGGCCGGCAATCCGCTGGTGGTGGGTGATCTGGTCTTCACCGTGACCGGCAACGGCGTCGATGAGGGCCACGTCAACCTGCCCGCCCCCTTCGCTCCCAGCTTCATCGCCGTCAACAAGAACACCGGCGAGCTGGTCTGGGAAGACGCTTCTCCCGGAACCAAGATCCTGCACGGATCCTGGTCAAATCCCTCCTACGGAGTGGCCGGCGGCAGAGAACAGGTCGTCTTTCCCGGAGGCGACGGCTGGGTCTACTCCTTCGAGCCCAAGACCGGCAAGCTGATCTGGAAGTTCGACTGCAATCCCAAGGACTCCAAGTGGGTGCTGGGCGGAGCCGGTACCCGCAACAACATCATTTCCACCCCGGTCTTCTACAATGACCGCGTCTACGTGGGCGTGGGACAGGATCCCGAGCACGGCGAAGGTCCCGGAAACTTCTGGGTCATCGACGCCACCGGCCAAGGCGATGTCACCGGCAAGAAGGTGGTCTGGCACCGCGGAGGCGACGACTTCCACCGCACCATGTCCACCGCCGCCATCAAAGACGGAATCGTCTACATCTCCGACCTCTCGGGCTTTCTCTACGCCCTGGATGCCGACACCGGAGAAGAGTACTGGCAGCACGACGTCTTCGCCGCCGTCTGGGGATCGGCTTTCGTAGCCGACGGCAAAGTCTACCTGGGCGACGAGGACGGCGACGTGGTCATCCTCAAGCATGGCAAAGAAAAGGAAGTGATGGGCGAGTTCAACCTGGGCAACTCGGTCTATACCACCCCGGTAGCCAAGGACGGCGTCCTCTACCTCAACACCCGCACCGAACTCTTCGCCTTCAAGAACCAGTAATGGAGGCCTATGAGCGACAAAATCGAGAAGACTGAGAAAGAGTGGAAGAAGGAACTGACCCCGGAGCAGTACCACATCCTGCGCGAGAAGGGCACCGAGCGGGCCTTTAGCGGCAAGTACTGGGACACCAAGACTCCGGGGCTCTATAAGTGCGCCGGATGCGGGGAAGTGCTCTTCGATTCCTCGAGCAAGTATGACTCGGGCTCGGGATGGCCCAGCTTTTACCAGCCCGTGGACAAAGACAAGGTTGAGCTTGAAGAGGATCTGTCATTCGGAATGCGCCGTCTGGAAGTCCACTGCGCCCGTTGCGGCGCCCACTTGGGACACGTCTTTCCCGACGGCCCCAAGCCCACCGGCGAGCGCTACTGCATCAACTCGGTTTCCCTCGACCTGGAGCCCAGCACCGAATAGGGGTGGGTGAGCGTGACAGCTTCCGCTGGCGGTACTCAGGCCTGTTGGGTATCCGACTAGAAAACCGTTGACGGATCAATTAGCATAGGCAATCAGACGAGAAGGGGCTCTCGTCGGGGTCCGCGGGCGTCGAAGCGCGACTTCGGCGTCCGGGACCCGTTTGGGGCAACCTCCAAGCTTCCAAGCTCCAATTCCCAACTCACAACCCTCACAACCTTTCCCGGCCTGCTTTGCAAGCTTACGGCGGCATCTTGTTTGCGATGGCGAGACAAACTTGTTTTTAGACACTGTTTCTGGGACAATTGTCTAGATCATTTGGAGACTGTATGCGCAAGTACAACCCAAGGACACGATACTGGAGGATCGAATGAACAGACTATCCCTGACCTGCCTTTTCTGCTTGCTTGCGCTTTCCTTTACCCTCCCCGCCGCCCTGGCTCAGTCAGACCCATACGGATATCCGGCCCGCACCGCCATGGTGCAGCTCTTTGAGTGGAAATACACCGATATCGCCGAAGAGTGCGAAAACGTACTGGGTCCCAAGGGGTTCGCGGCGGTTCAGATTTCTCCACCCTCCGAGCACCGCGTGATGGCCTCCGAGGGCTATCCCTGGTGGCAGCGCTATCAGCCGGTTTCCTACTCCCTCAACAATTCCCGCTCGGGAACCCTTACCGAGTTTGTGGACATGATCGACCGCTGCAAGGACCAGGGAGTCTCGGTCTACGTCGACACGGTTATCAATCACACCACGGGACGCCTGACGGGCGGGTTCTGCGACGACGGCTCCGACGGCACCGAATACTGCGACCTCTACACCGAAGGGCTCTACAGCAGCAGCGACTTTCACCTCTACGGCCCTCCTGGCTGCGGCAGCGACAACGACATCGTGGACTTCTCCGACGCCTGGGAAGTGCGCAACTGCGAGCTGCTCAACCTGGCTGACCTGAAGACCGAGAGCAGCTATGTGCGGGGCAAGATTACCGACTACATGAACGATCTTCTCGCCCTGGGGGTGGACGGCTTTCGCATCGACGCCGCCAAGCACATCACGCCGGCCGATCTGTCCGCCATCAAGAGCGGACTCGACGACACCACCGGGGGAGCCGAACCTTACATCTACCAGGAAGTCATCGCCGATTCCGCCATTCCCGAGTCGGACTACTTTTCCATCGGAGACACCACCGAATTCACCTACAGCGAAGACCTCACCGCCGTCTTCAAGACCGGGGAACTGGAGTGGCTGGTGAATTTCGACTATCCCTCCTGGGGAGGGCTGATCGACGGGCCCTTTGCCGTCGTCTTTGTCGACAACCACGACACCCAGCGCAAGGACTCCTCCTCGCGGTCCCTCTACTACGCCGACGGGCAGGACTACTACCTGGCTTCGGCCTTCATGATGACCTGGCCCTACGGCTACGCCCGCGCCATGAGCAGCTACCACTACAGCGACTTCAACCAGGGACCTCCTTCGGATTCCTCGGGCAACACCGACGACGTCTACAACGGCGGCGGCGGCGACGACTGCAACTCCACCGACTGGGTCTGCGAGCACCGCAGTCCTTACATCGCCAACCTGGTGGGCTTCCGCAACTACGTGGTGGGCGAATCCGTCACCAACTGGTGGGACAATGGCACCGACCTCATCTCCTTTTCCCGCGGCAGCAAGGGTTGGGTGGTGATCAACAAGGAAAGCTCCGATGCCAATCAGTGGTTCGATACCAACCTGGCGGCCGGACAGTACTGCGAAGCCGTCTCGGGCGGAATCGACGGCTCCAACGCCTGCAACGGACGCACCGTGGTGGTCAACAACAGCGGATGGGCCAAGGTCAAGACCGCTTCAAACGACGTCACCGCCATCCACATCGGCGCCAAGCGCAGCATGGACTCGGGCAAGTCCTACAACCATTTCCAGTGCGAAAACGGCTCCACCAACTGGGGCGAGAACATCTACGTGGTGGGCAGCATCTCCGCCTTGGGCAGTTGGAACACGGCCAACGCCCGCATCCTCAATCCCGACCACTATCCCTACTGGCAGGCCGTGCTCGACGATCTGCCCGCCAACACCTACGTGGAGTGGAAGTGCATCAAGAAGGACTCGGGCGGCAACGTCCTGCAATGGGAGTCCGGCTCCAACAACTCCTTCACCACCGCCTCCAACGGCACCCAAACCTCGACCTACGGGGAGTTCTAGGCCCTGCATTCGTCGCCTCGCCCTCCGGTTCGCCAGGACGACTCAACGCATTGTGCGGACCGGAGGTGGCAGCGTCACTTCTCGCTCTTGCCGTAGAGATGTTGCTTGAAGTCGCCGGAGATATCGCGTTTCGGCCCTTTGAGAGGCTCATGCTTAGACATGATCTCCAGAAGTCTGTCGGCCGCGGCGCCGGGTCTGGCTTCGTGGAGACAACTCCGCAATTCCGCGACAACTTCACCGTCAACGGTGATCTGAACGCGGGTGTGTGCGTCCTTCTTGACTTTACGCACCAACTCGGGCAGCTTGCGACGAGCCTCTGTGATCGAAACCTTCATAAGGTGCTCACTCACCGACGGTCTTGGCTTGCAGCCACTGGGCCAGGTCGGTGTGGTTTTGGGACTGGGCGAAGCCGGCTGCGGTGCGGCCGTCGGCGGCGGGGATGGAGGGGTCGGCGCCGTGCTCGAGCAGCGATTCCGCCATGTCCTTGTCGCCGTGAAGGGCGGCTGAATGGAGGGCCGTGAAGCCTCCCTGCTGCTGGGCGTTGGGATCGGCTCCCGCTTTGAGCAGCATTCTTGCGATGCGCCTCCGGCTGGCGGCGTCGCCGTTGGCCAT
>DATIPQ010000157.1 GCA_035471785.1 Acidobacteriota bacterium | reverse complement strand
GGCGAGCGATTCGCCACCCCAGCGACAGTGTTGGAAGTCAAGTCCGGGCTCGCTGAAGGCGAGCGATTCGCCAGCCCAGGGTCAGCCCCGGCGAGCGCAAGCGAGACGGCGGCGCCACCCTGGGTTTCAGACGGCAAAGGTGCCAACGCTGAAAGCGTGGGATAACGCCGCAGGGTGGCTCAGAAAGGCTGTTTGTCCCACCTGGGGCGTAAGATGAGGGGATGGCCGAGTTGGTGGAAGTGGCGGTTCCGTTTCCGATCTTCAGCACCTTTACCTACCGGGTGCCCGAGTACTGGAGAGACAAGGTGCAGGCGGGAATGCGGGCGGTGGTTCCCTTCCGCAGCCGCAAGCTGGTGGGACTGGTGCTGGCCTGCGATCCCCAGCCGCCCGAGGGCACCGAGCTCAAAGAGATCGTCGAGGTGCTGGACGAAGAACCCGTGGTGCTGCCGGGACTGATCGAAGTGGGACGCTGGATCGCCGCCTACTACTTCTCGCCGCCCGGCGAAGCCTTCCGCGTCATGCTGCCTCCCGGACTCCTGCTCAAACGCGCCGATGACGGTCCGGCCCGCCGTTTCTGGCCGGTGCGCAAGCAACTGGGAGTGGTGGAGCTGGCTTCGCGTCCGCCTGACCTGACCGAAAAACAGGCCCAGGCCTGGGAATTGCTGAGCGAGGTGGAACTGCCCGTGCTGCTCACCACCTTCAGCCGCGAGACGGGGCTCAGCGAAGCGGTGCTGCGGGCGCTGGCTAAAAAGAAGGCCCTGCGCATCGGCGACGTCGAGATCAAGCGCTCGCCCTGGAAGGACTACGGACGCCTCTACCGCCACCAACCGGTGGTGCGCCACCGCCTCAACCAGGAGCAGGCCCGCGTCCTGGATACCATCGGCCTATTGCTGAAAGAGCGGCGCTTCTCCGCCCTCCTGGTGCACGGCGTGACGGGAAGCGGCAAGACCGAGATCTATCTCAACGCCATCCAGAGCGTTCTCGAGCAAGGCCTCTCGGCCCTCATGCTGGTTCCTGAAATCGGACTCACCCCTCAAGCCGCGCGGGCTTTCCGCGGATGGTTCGGCGATCAGGTGGCGATCCTCCATTCGGCCCTCAGCGAGGGCGAACGATTCGACCAGTGGCGGCGGGTGCAGGAGGGCCGCTCGCGGGTTGTTCTGGGGACGCGCTCAGCCGTCTTCGCCCCCGTGCGCAAGCTGGGCATCGTCATTATCGACGAAGAGCACGACGGCTCCTACAAGCAGGACGACTTCCCCCGTTACCATGCCCGCGAAACAGCCTACAAGCGCTGCCAGCTCGAGAGCGCCCTGCTGGTGGTGGGCAGCGCCACGCCTCAGATGGAGACCTACTACCAGGCTCAGCAGGGCGACAAATACCGCTTCCAGAGCCTCCAGAAGCGGGTCATGGAGCGTCCTCTGCCCCAGGTGCGCATCGTCGACATGCGACGCGAATTCGAGAAGCACGGCCCCGGACTGGTTCTCTCCGACCCCCTCGACCTGGCCATCCGCCGGCGCCTCGACAACCAGCAGCAGGTCCTCATGCTCATCAACCGCCGCGGCTACACGCCGGTGGTGCTGTGCCGCAGTTGCGGGCACACCGAGCAGTGCAAGAACTGCAGCATCTCTCTCACCTATCACCAGGTTCAGCACCGGCTCATGTGCCACTATTGCGGGTTCTCGCGGCGGGTGCCCGACAAGTGCCGGGAATGCGGCAAAGAGTACATTTTCTACCTGGGGGAAGGCACCGAGAAGATTCAGGAAATCCTGCAAAGGCGCTTCCCGGAAGCCGAAATCGACCGCCTTGACCGCGACGCCGTCCGGCGCAAGGGCGCCTATGACCGCATCCTGGGCAACTTCGCTTCAGGACGCACCAACATCCTGGTGGGTACCCAGATGATCGCCAAGGGCCACGACTTTCCCCAGGTCACGCTGGTGGGCGTGCTGGCGGCCGATCAGGCCCTCCGCCTGGCCGATTTCCGGGCCGCCGAACGCACCTTTCAGTTGCTCACCCAGGTGGCCGGACGGGCCGGACGCGGCGAACAGCCGGGAGAAGTCATCATCCAGACCTACTACCCCAACCACTACGCCCTGCGCTATGCCGGAGCCCAGGACTACCCAACCTTCTACGCTCAGGAGGCGGGTTTCCGCAGCCGCTTCCGCTATCCTCCCTTCAGCATTCTGGCCAACCTGCTGCTGCAAGACCGCGACCGGGAGGAGGTGGCGAAGATGGCCCGTCAGGTGGCCGATAAGCTGAAAGCGTTCCGCGACCAGCTCTCCACCTCGCAGCACATGCGTATCATGGGACCGGCACCGGCGGCTTTGGAGAGGCTGCGCGAAGAGTACCGTTTTCAGATCTTGGTCAAGACCACCAGCCGCATGGAGCTGCACCAGGTGCTGCGCCAGGCGGTGGAAGAGTTACAGACGGAACGCCAGGTCAACCTGCGCAAGGTCACTATTGACATTGATCCGCTCACCTTGCTGTAGGCGGCAGGCCCTCTATAGCCTTGGCGTAGGAGGGCCGCGGGGAGGCGCTTCCACCCGGCTTGGGATGGAGCGTCCAGTTTGGAAGGACGGCATTGGCTGGTCTTACTGGTAGCTTGGAGAAGCGGATGAGCGCGGATCAGGGAGGGAAAGGTTTGGAGCCGGAAGACGTGGCCATTTGCACGGACGTGCTCGATCTGATGGTGGGGCAGGCCCGGCAACAGGCGCCTTTGGAGTGCTGCGGATTTCTGACGGGAAGGGACGGCCGCATCGATCAAGCCGTCCCCATGACCAACGCGGCGGCCTCGCCCACCCGCTTCGAAGTGGCCCCCCAAGACCTCTTCAACTTCTTCCGCCAACTGCGGGGGTCCCCGCGCCGCCTGATGGGGATCTACCATTCCCATCCCGCTTCCCCGGCTGTCCCTTCCCAGCTCGACATCGACGAGTTTCGCTACCCGGAAGCAACCTACTGGATCATTTCGCTGGCTCAGGAGCCGCCCTCGATACGCTGTTGGCGATGGGTTAGAATGGGATTCCGAGAAGTGAACTACCGGCGGGAGCGTTCATCCCGCCTGGGAAGGTGATCCAAGCATGCACCAAACGACCGAACGCAGGCTGCCCCACGAAATCGACGTCTTCGCCAAGCTGCGCCAAGACGCACCACCGCGGCTGCTGGAGTTTCTCGACCAGGCCCTGGTATTCTTCCCCGAGGAGTTCCGCTACCGCCTCAAGCAAGTGATCGATACGTTGCCCGAAGAGGGCGACAACATGCAGAAGATCCTGGAGGTGGTTCGGGCCCAGTGGAAAGACATCCAGTCGGAGCGACTGGTTCAGATCGCCGTCACCGGACCTTCTCAGACCGGCAAGACCTCCCTGCTCGGCGCCATCCTGCAGAAGAAAGCCCGCGACGCCGATCCCATCTTCACGGTGGTGGAAACGCCGGGACTGGAGGAATTCCTGGGCTACGGCAGCGACCGCACCCCGCCCGAGATGGCCGAAGCCGACCTGATCGTGCTGGTGCTGGACGCCCGCTATGGCGTTTCCGACCTGACCCAGCAGATCCTCGAGAAACTGCGCGAGCTGGACAAGCCCATCCTGGTCGTCCTCAACAAGATCGACCTGGTCGACAATGCTGGAGATCGTGTCAAAGAGGCCAAGAGCGTCCTGCGCAGCAGCGTCTTTTCCACCTCGGTTTACGACCCCTCCACCCTCGACAACCTGCTCAAGGCCATGGTCACCGCTTGTCCCAAGGCGCTTTACCCGCTGGCGCAGAGCTTTCCCGAGTTCCGCAGCACGCTATGCCGGGGCATCATTACTCAGGCCGCTTTCGCGGTCGGTCTGGTAGGCATCGTTCCCATTCCGGTCAGCGACCTGCTGCCCAACGCGGCCATTCAGACGGCTATGATCCTCAGGATCGCCCGGGCCTTCGGATGCGAACTCAACCGGGATCGGGCGCGCGAGCTGCTTCCCATGCTGACGGCCGGGATTCTGGCCCGCCAGATGGGACATAAGTTGCGCCAGAAGTATCCGCGTCAAAAGAAACTCATCGGAGTCATGCTGGGCGGAAGCTTCACTTACCTGATGGGACGGCTGGCCGTACGCTACTTCGAAAGCACCCGGGAAGTGCTGAGAACCGGCAACCTGGCGCCCTGGGAACCCCTGCCCAACGCCCCCGGAGAAACGAGCCCATGAAGGAACTGGCCGACCACCTGGAGTTCTTCGCCGAGTTGGGCGTCACCCACCTGCGAATCCCTGCGCCGGGGGCGTCGGCCACGAAAAGCAGTTCCCGGGGCGATCTGGTCGCCCCCTGGGAAGACCAGGCCGCCGATCCCGCCTTTCTCGATGCCCTTCCCCCCCAACAGGAGGAGGGCCAAGCCGACCTCTTCGAGGCCGCAGACAAGCCGACCGGCCCTGCGGCCTCGCCGCCCCGGACCTCATCGGCCCAAGCCTCATCAGCGCAGGAGAAAGCCCCTTCCCTCAGCGAGGATTCCATGTCTATGTTTACCTCCGTACCCGAACTGCCCGCCGAACCCATCGAGATGGAAGAAGTGCGCCGTATCCTGGGGGACTGCACGCGCTGCCCTCTCTCCCAGACACGCACTCAGCTTGTCTTCGGCGTCGGGGATCCATCGGCCGACCTGCTCTTCGTGGGTGAAGCGCCGGGATCTGAAGAGGACGAATTGGGCTTGCCCTTCGTGGGCGCCGCCGGCAAGCTGCTGAGCAAGATCATCCGGGCCATCGATCTCTACCGCGACCAGGTCTACGTGGCCAACATCCTCAAGTGCCGCCCTCCCGACAACCGCGACCCGCTGCCTGAGGAAGTAGAGCAGTGCGGTCCCTTCCTCTACAAACAGATCCAGGCCGTCGAGCCGCTGGTGATCGTGGCCTTGGGACGCTATGCCGCCCAGACGCTGCTGCAGACCGAAACGCCCATCTCGTCGCTGAGAGGACGCTTCCACGACTTCCACGGCATCCCCCTCATGCCCACTTTCCACCCCTCCTACCTGCTGCGCAATCCCAGCGGCAAGCGTCCGGTGTGGGAGGACATGCAGGCCGTCCGCAGCAAGCTCAAGGAATCGGGCAGCCTCTACTACGCCGAGCGCTCCTGACCCTCAGGCGGAGCCTTCGTCCTCGTCCATCGCCTCTTCGTCCAGAGGCTCGATCTCTTCCACCAGCTTGTCGAGAAGCTCCCGAACCCGCGCCTCATTCTGCTTGTGGACTCTGAGACGGAAGCCGCTCAAGAAAGGGGTGGTGGGATAGAGCGTGGCGAAGTTCTCGCCTTGCACGAAGTAGGGAATCTCCTGATCTTCCAGCACCGACTTGAGGACGGCGATTTGGGCCGGGTCGTAGGTGAGTTTGAACTGCACGAAATCGTCATCGCTCATGGGCGCCTCTCCGGGCTGGAGGAGGAGGCCTGGGCAGGAGCGTTGAGAGACCAGTCGTAGTCGACGTAGCGCACTTCCAACTGTCCCTGGCGGATGCGCCGGGCCGCCTCGGCCTCGTCCGTGATGCGTTCGGCCACGAAAGGCAGCACGCCTCCGTAGCGTTTCTCGAAGTCCTCAGAGTACCACTTGAAAAGAGACGACAGGTAGAGGACGTCCCCCTCGATTCGGTTTTGCTGCCGGTCGCGCAGGAAGGAGCGGGCCGCATCCTCAAGCTGCCCGTCCAGCCTCTCGGCCGTGTATGCTTCCTTCCTCAGCGCCGGACAGCCGACCGAAGCGCAGTTGACGGCGAAATGAACGAGCGGCTCCTCATAGACGGGACGGATCATCTGGTGCTCGATCTGATCCAGCGAGCACCGATCCCCCAGCAGGTGGATGAACTCCACCGCCCAGGGGTTGTCCGCCGTATCGCGGATCGACCCCACCGGCCAATGACGCACAATCCATTCCACCGTGAAAGCGTTGTAGGCGTTGATGAGAAAAGCCAATTGCCGGGCTTCGCTCCAGCTCTGGAACTTGTGGCGGGTGACGGAGGAGAGCTGCTCGAGGTAAGCGTCGAAGCGGGAGCGGCGGCTGCTCAGGGCCCGGTAGTCGAAGACGGTGCTGCGCCCCTGGGGAGAAACGTGTTCTTGCAGCACCTGCTGCCAGACCGGATGGGCATGATCGAAGGCGGCCGCTGAACCCGCCGGCTGTGCGGACGGCTGGCTGCATCCCGTTGGAAGTGACGGTGCCAGATGCAGCGCCGCCCAGGCCGCCAAAGCAACCGTCCCCAGAGTCCGCCGGGCTGTACCGCGGCGCGCCTTTCCGGCGCCGTGTCCAAGCATGCCCCCATTATAGCGGGGGACCGTTTGCCGGTCCCTTCATGCTATAAGATGAGGGAATCATGGATGAAGTGGACCAATGGCTGCTGATCGCCATCGCCCTCTTTCTGGTCTTCCTCAATGGATACTTCGTGGCTTCCGAGTTCGCCATCGTCAAGGTGCGCCGGACGCGGATTCAGGAAATGATCCATCAGGGACGCAGAAGAGCCGCCAGCGCTCGGCGAATGATCGACAACATGGACGAGTATCTTTCCGCCACCCAACTGGGCATCACCCTGGCCAGCCTGGGATTGGGATGGATCGGCGAGCCCGCCTTCGCCCGTCTTTTCGAACCCGTCGTACAGGCCCTGGGACCGTGGGGAGCGGCCTTTTCTCACTCGGTGGCAGCCGTGGGGGCCTTCATGCTCATCACCTTTCTCCATATCGTCCTGGGTGAACTTGCCCCCAAGTCGCTGGCCATCCAGCGGGCCGAACCCGTCCTGCTGTGGGGTTCGGGGCTGATGCATTTCTTCTACAAGCTCACCTATCCCTTCATCTGGAGCCTCAACGGCACGGCCAACGTGCTGCTGCGCTCCATCGGCGTCACTCCGGCAGGAGAGCAAGAAGAAGCCCATTCTGAAGAAGAGCTGAAGATGATCCTGGCCCATTCCCACAAGGAGGGCATCCTGGAGGGCGACGAGCGCAAACTGCTGGAGCGGGTTCTTTCTTTCTCCGACCGCTCGGTGCGGCAGGTCATGGTGCCTTCACCCGAGGTGGTCTTTCTCGACGCCCAAAAGTCGCTGGACGAAAACCTGGCCCTGGCCCGCGACCGCAAACACACCCGCTACCTGCTCTGCGACGGCTCCCTGGAGAGCGTCAAAGGCGTGATCCACACCAAGGACATGTTCTGGATGATGCGCGAACTGGGGGAAGACTTCGAACTCTCGATGGCCCGCAGGCCCGTCCACTTCGTGCCCGACAGCAAGCCCATCAAGTCGCTGCTGCCCGAGTTCCGCCGCACCCGCACCCACCTGGCGGTGGCGGTCGACGAGTACGGATCCACCGTCGGCATCGTCACTTTGGAGGACATCCTGGAAGAACTGGTGGGCGAAATACAGGACGAGTTCGATCCCGCCGCTCCCGCCCCCGACATCCGACCCATCGACCGCGACGTCTATCTGGTGCACGGACGAACCCTGCTCTCAGAGCTGGAAGAGGAGCTGGGCCTGGACTTGGCCGACGACGAAAACGACACCGTCGCCGGCCACGTGCTGATGCTGCTGGGACGCACCGCGGAAGTCGGCGACGAAGTCGTAGTCGGCGGACGTTTCAAGGTGCGGGTGCTGGGCATTAAAGGATTCCAAATCACAGACTTGCGCTTCGAACGGGAGCCGGAGCCGGCCCATGACAACTGATTCTTGGCCGCGGGGCCTGCCCATGAGGCTGGTAGAGTGCGTGGCCAACGTCAGCGAGGGGCGGAACGCCGAGCTGGTGCGGGCCGTGGCCGCCGCCGCCGAGATCGAGGAGGCCAGTTGGCTGCTCGACATCTCCTCGGACGCAGACCACAACCGTTCGGTGATTACGCTGGCCGCCCTTCCTGAGGTCGTGACGGAGGCCGCTTTGGGACTCATCGGCGAAGCCCTCAAGCGAATCGACCTGCGCCAGCACAAGGGCGTCCACCCCAGAATCGGAGCTGCCGACGTCATCCCACTGGTCCCCCTGCGCGGCGTGCTGCTCGATCAATGCGTGACCCAGGCCCGCCAACTGGCCCAACGGACGGCCGAAGCCTACAAACTGCCCGTCTACCTCTACGGAGCGGCCGCTCAGCGTCCCGACCGCCGCTTTCTGGCCCCCATCCGTCAGGGCGGATTCGAGTCGCTGCGGGAAGAGATCTCCAGCCGTCCCGGACGCCGGCCCGATTTCGGGCCCGATCGAATCCACCCTTCCGGCGGAGCCGTCTGCATCGGGGCGCGCGCGCTGCTTATCGCTTTCAACGTCTACCTGAAAGACGCCTCCATGGATGTCGCACGGGCCATCGCCGCCCGTATCCGCACCCGCGACGGCGGACCGCCCGGAGTGCAGGCGTTGGGACTGCACATCGCCGCCCGCAAGCGGGTGCAGGTCTCCATGAACCTCTACGATTTCGCCCAAACCACCCCGCGTGCGGCCTTCGACCAAGTCCAACGGCTGGCCGCCGAGATGGGCACGGAGGCCGAGAGCAGCGAACTGGTGGGCCTCATCCCTTCCGCCGCCCTGGCCGAGGGCGACGCCGAACACATGAAGCTGCTCGACTTCACCCCCTCCCGGCTGATTGAAAAGCGCATCGCCGAAGTCATCCTCGGCTCCCGCCAAGAATAGCGAGCAGCCTCATACCGCCGAGAGCGATGAGGCCTTTAGCGCGGTCGCTGAAACTTGATTCGTGTGTGGACTTGTTGGCCACCTGGTGGCCCTAGGAGTTCAGGCGTTTCTGCTGGCGCAGGGCTTCGTAGGCGGCCGCCGCCACCGCACTCGACAGGTTGAGGCTGCGTACGCCCGGATGCAGCAGTGGAATGCGCCAAAAACGCCGGCCAAAACGATCCCAGAGCTCCCGGGGCAGCCCCTCAGTCTCGGAGCCGAACACGAGGGTCACGTCGCCGCTCAAATCGGCCCTGACATAGCTGGGCCCGGCCTTCTTGGAAAAGAACGCCAGCGATGTTTCGGGGACCGCCGCCAGGAACGATTCCAGATCGTCATGGACGATGAGATCAAGAAACTCCCAGTAGTCCAGCCCGGCCCTCTTGAGGTGACGGTCGCTGATCTTGAATCCAAGCGGACGCACCAGGTGCAGAGGCGTCCGGGTGGCGGCGCAAAGGCGGGCCACATTGCCGGTATTGGGCGGGATTTGAGGATGAACCAGGGCAATTCGCATGGGCTACGCAACTTCCAAGAACCAACAACCAACCTCCAAGGCGCCGCGGCCATAATAGGCTTCAACCCGGATACTGTCCCCCGCCGATTGCGATTTGGGACGTTGGAGTTTGGCAGTTGCGCAGCCTAGCGTCCCGGCACGTCGCCCCACAGCACCTTGTGCACCTGCAACTGCATCCGCACCGGCAGGCCGTCCTGGAGAATCCAGTCGGCCAGAAGAGCGGGAGGCAATCCATCCCAGACGGGCGAGAAATGGATGGCGTGGCGCTCGGCCAGCCCCCGCTGGCGCACCAACTGGCGGGCCCACTCATAGTCGCGGCGCGAGGCCAGCACGAACTTGATCTCGTCCTGAGGACGCAGCAGATCGAGGTTCTCCCAGCGGTTCTTGGCGGCCATGCCGCTGTCGGGGCACTTGACGTCGTAAATCAGCACGGCCTGAGGATGGACGGAGGAGATGTCGACTCCGCCGCCGGTCTCCACCAGCACCTGCTTGCCCGAGTCCAACAGCCGCTCGATGAGCCGGTGGACGTTGCCTTGCAGCAGCGGTTCTCCTCCCGTCACTTCCACCAGCCGGCAGCCGTGGCCCTCAACCTGAGCGATGATCTCCTCCAGCCCCATCTCGCGTCCCTCATAGAAGGCATACTCGGTGTCGCACCACACGCAGCGCAGGTTGCAGCCGGTTAGACGCACGAAGCTGCAAGGGCGTCCGGCATAGCTCGACTCGCCCTGAATGCTGAAGAAAATCTCGTTGACGCGCAGCGTCGCATCCTTATCAGGCAAAGCCCCTTCAGTATAGCAACCAGCGTGAACATGCTAAGATTTCACTCTCGACTGCATACAGGAGTTGGCCGGGCCATGAACTCTTTTCGCCGCAAGCTTGCCGCACTAACCGTTCTTCTTGTGACTGCCGCGGGGGCGGCCGCACCCCCTTTGCAGGCCGGCGTCCGCGACGCCGTCCAGGACCGCTACCGCAGCCGGTACTTGAACAAGACTTTCTTCCTCAAGATGCCGCTCTACGGGGCGCGTTATGAAGTCATGGTGAGGCAGGGAGGGCTCACTCCCTACGACACCGCCAACAACCGCTTGGTGTTCAAAGTGGGCGAGCAGGTGCGGGTGGTCAAGGTCGAGTTCGGAGGCCAGGAGATCCGCTTCGAGATCGCATCGATAGACTTGTCGCGGGAAAACCAGTTGGTCTACCGCTTCCCCGTCCAGCTTTCGGACGACTTCGCTCAGCAGGAAAACTTCGAGGACGCCCTGAACGAGACCTTCACCACGGCCATGAGCAACAGCGAGATCGCGGAGGCCAAAAGAGCCTACCTGCGCCGCGAGTTCACCCGCGTGATGGGCGAGATGGCGGAAACCACCGAGTCTGACCGGGGCTTCGTCATCAATGCCGTGAGCGACGAAATTCCCGACGTGCAGAGGGCCAAGCAGCGGGCCGAGCGGGCCGAACAGCAGCTTGAGCAAGTCCGTTCGGAGCTCGCGGACGAGAGCCGGCGGCGCCAACAAGCCGAGTCTCAGTTGCGCAGTCTGCGCCAGGACCTGAGTTCCAGCGAAGCCTCGGTCGACGAACTCAAGACCGAGCGCGACGAGCTTCTGCGGCGCAACGACCAAATGGAAAGCGAGCTGCGAAGGCTGCGTGACAGCAACCAGCGCTACAAAGACCAGATGGAAGAACTGGCCGACTCGCTGGACGTGCGGACCAACACCAACGCCGACTTGAGCCGCTCCCTCTCCCAGCTCAACGAGACCGTCGATAACCTCAAGGCGGAACGCGACCGCCTCGACCAGGAGGTGAAAACGGTCGGCAGCGAGCTGGCCACCAAGACTGAAGAAGCCGACCGGCTGAGCCGGGAACTGGCCGCGACCCGCCGCGAGCGCAATCGCCTGCAGAACAATCTGCGCGACCTGACCTCTGACAAGAACAGCCTCAATTCGCGCTACGTCGAGGCCAGCAACGCCGTGGAGTCCTTCGACACAGCCGCCGCCCTGAGCAAAGCCCTGTCCTGGAAGGCCGTGGCAGAGAGCCTTTCCGGCCAAGGCCCCGTCGTCCGCGATCTCTTCCTCAACGAGCACAAACTGGCACGCTTCGAGATGGAAGAGCCCGAGGAGGCGGGCCGCCTCTATGCCGTGCGGGTCAGCGTGGACTCTCCCAACCTGGTGGCCTTCGACGAGGAGGAGCGCCGCCTCTACGGCGCCTTGGGCGAGAAGCTGACGGTGGCCGCCGACTTTTCCACCTCCTCCCCCTCCTTGACGGCCACCCTGGCCGAAGGCGAGAGGAGGCAAAGCGTGGCTCCCCGCGAGAGCGCCGAATGGAAGTTCAATTTCACCGGTTCGCTGGAGGAAGCCGTCCAGGCGGTGCTGACCGTCAATCTGGAGACGGTGGACGGGCGCCCCGTGGCCTTGGGACAACAGACCTTTCAGATGGGCGCGGGAGGGCTCCTCTCGCTGAGCGGGCAACCCTTCAGCCTGCTCTGGCTGCTGGCCGGAGCGGCCTTGGGCATCCTGCTCATGCTGCCGGTTCTCTTCCTGCGCTCCCGGCGCCCCTCGGTGGTGCGTCCAAGCGCCTCGCGCCGGCCGGCGCGGCCGGCCAAGAAGGAGGCCGACAAGGCCGGGGAATCGTCGCCGAAGTCGCCTTCTTATGTCCCCCACAAGAAGCTCTGAGCCTTCATCCAGCCCGCGGGGCCCCAACTTTACGCCGGCTCTGTGATCCTGCAAAATGGAGCGCTTGATGGTTAGCGACTCACCACTCTACCTCGGTATCGACCTGGGCGGGACGACCATCACCTCCGGCCTGCTCGACTCCTCGGGGAACATCCTGACGTGGGAAAACTATCCCACTCGAGGCCAGCGGGGGCCCCAAGGCGTCATCGCGGAGATGGCCCGGCGCGTGCTCGCCATGTTGGAGCAGAACGACATCGCTCCCTCCCAGGTGGAGCGGGTGGGAATCGCCTCTCCAGGTCCCCTCGACTTCTCCTCCGGACGCATCGTCGAAACTCCCAACCTGAAGTGGGAGGACGTCCCCCTCCGCGACATGCTGTCTGAGCGCCTCGACCTGCCCGTGGTGCTCGAAGGCGACGCCATCGCCGCCACCTACGGCGAGTGGTGGACGGGAGCCGCCCGTCCTTATGAAGACGTGGTGGGGCTGACTCTGGGCACCGGGGTGGGAGGCGGAGTGATTATCGGCAACAGAGTCCTGCACGGATTCAGGGGGCTGGCCGGCCATATAGGGCACATGTCGATCAAGGTGGACGGACGCCTATGCGGATGCGGCAATCCGGGCTGCCTGGAAGCCTACGCTTCCGCCACCGCCATCCGCCAGCGCACCCGCGAAGCCATCGAGGCGGGAGCCGAATCAGTGCTGGCTCAGCAACTCGAGCATCTCGACTCGCGGGCCGTTTACCAAGCCGCCCAGGAGGGCGATGAACTGGCCCGGCGGATTTTCGACAAGACCGGCTACTACCTGGCGGTCGGCATCAACAACATCTTCAACATCCTCAATCCCCAGGCCGTCGTCATCATGGGCTCGGTGGCCAACGCCTGGGACCTCCTTCAGCCCGCCATGGAGAAATATCTGAAGGACCTGGCCTTTTCGGGCATTGCCCAGGAAACCAAGGTCCTGCGCGGCACACTGGGCGACCTGGCGGGACTGGTGGGCGCCGCCGGACGGGCCCGCGGCGGGCAACGGGACGCTCACTGATCAGGGGCCTCGTCCAGGGCCTGAAAATGGCCCAGCGGACCGCGTCCACGCCCCACGTCGAGGGAGCGGCGCAGGGCCCGCGTCACGTAGTTTTTGGCTTCTTGCAGCGCCTGCGGCAAGTCCAGTCCGCGGGCCAGCAGAGCGGTCACGGCGGCCGACAGGGTGCATCCGCTGCCGTGAGTGTTGGGAGTGTTGACGCGGGGAGCCGAGTACTGGCGGCTGCCGCCGTCCCAGAAGTGCCAATCGACCGAGAGGCTTCCATCCCCGTGTCCGCCCTTGATGAGAACCGCTTTGGGCCCCATCTCCAGGATCGCCTCAGCCGCCTCCTGCAATCGCTTCCGGCTGCTTACGGCTATGCCCGAGAGGGCTTCAGCCTCGGCCAGGTTGGGAGTCACCAGCAAGGCTCGCGGCAGCAGGTCCTGCTTGAGGACCCGCACGGCCTGCGGACGGATCAAGGGGTCGCCGCCGCTGGAGATCATGACCGGATCGACCACCAGTTTGTCCCAGGCGTATTCCCGCGCCAAGCGGGCTACCGTTTCAATGATGGGACGGTTGGAGAGCATCCCGGTTTTGACCGCATCGACCCCGATGTCCTCCACTACGGCTCGGATCTGGGCCTCCACGCTTTCCGCCGGCAGGTCGTCCACCCGGTGGACGCGCCGGGTATCCTGCGCGGTGACGGAGGTGATCACGCTCATGCCGTGCGTCCTCAGCGCGCCGAAGGTCTTCAGATCGGCCTGAATGCCGGCGCATCCGCCGCTGTCGGAGCCGGCGATGGTGAGGCTGCGCGCGATATTCATGAGCAGCAGTATATCGTCTTCCCTCAGGGGCGCTAAACCCTTGGCCCTCAGTCGCTAGGGCTTTTCCAGCAACCCCGCTTGTGTGGTAACGTAGAAGGAGTAGAGGCGCCGTTCCGGTGCGCTCTGACTCAACAAGGAGGAACGAATATGGCTTCCAATGGAGATAAAGTGCTTTACTTCTTGGTGGGCGGTTTTGTGGGCGCCTCGGTGGCGCTGCTTTTCGCTCCCAAATCAGGAGAAGAAACCAGACGCTATTTGGGCGACAAATACCGCGAAGGCCAAGAGAAATTCGGTGAAGGCCGCGAATACGTTTCGGGCAAGGTCCGTGAGGGCCGTGAGTATGTCGATAAGGCCATTCAAGAGGGCCGCGAGAAAGTCGGCCAGAAGTCGCGCGAGGTGAGCGACCGCGTCCATGGCGCCGTCGAGCGGGGACGTGAAGCGGTGAAGACCCAAAAGGACCAGCTTTCCCGCGCCGTCGAGGCCGGCAAAGAAGCCTACCAGGAAGAACGCCGCAAGTTCGAAGAAAAAAAGGAGTCCGCCCCTAAGCCCGAGAATGCCTGATCGGGTCATAGCTACGGTTCTGGAAAGGCCTTGAAGTGGATACTGAGACTCTCAACCTGCTGCTGGTGATTTTCGCCGCCGGCTGCGCCGTGGCGCTGGTGGTGCAGGCCATCCTCTTGCTGCAAGCCTCACGCACCATGAAACGTCTGGCCGGGCGGCTGGAATCACGCTCCAAAAAGCTGGAAGGCGACGTCGAGAACCTGACCGGCAAGCTCAATGAAGTTGTGGACAACCTGAAGCCGCTCAGCGAGCTTTCCGACAACCTCAGCAACAACCTGGAGGAGATCTCCGACCGCCTGACCCAACGCACCCGCGATTTCAACGAGTTCACCGAAGAACTCCTCGAAATCGGGCGCAAGCAAGCTTCAAAACTCGATTACGTGGTGACCGACACGGTGCAGAAGTTCGAGCAGACGACCGACGTCATCCAGCGCGACATCCTGCGCCCTGCCGCCGAGATCACCGCTATCGTCAAAGGGCTGCGCTCCGGATTGGCCTACCTTTTCAACCGGGGCGGCAATCAAGAACCCGATATGGGGCGGCAGGAAGAAGAACTCTTCATTTAGCGCTCGATGGTCTCCACGCCCTTGGGAATACGGAAGCGAAAACGGCGCCGGGGCACATCGGGATTGATTTCCAAGTCAGACAGTAAGTAATCGGTTCGGGAACCGAGAGGGTCGATGACTGCCAAGCGGTGGATCAGGCGGCTCTCCGGGTCGACTTCCATCAACAGGTACTCGAAGTCTTCGCGCGCCTGCCGGGGTGTCAGGCGGATCACTCGGTGGCCCTCTTGCAGCAGCGGATCCGGCTCAGCCCAGCGAGCGTCGAATTGGTTCGCCAGGCTCCCTTGGCCCAGCAAGAAGAGCAAAGGCGTGTCCTGGGTCTGCAAGTCGAGGTCTGAGACGATGACCTGCTGTTGGCCGACATCGTAGAAGTAGCTCTTCTCGCCGTCGCTGACGAAGTACTTCTCGTAGGGATCCTGATATTCCCAGTACATCTTGTCGGGCTTCTTCATCACCATCAGGCCGCTTTCTTCCTGAATGAGGCCGCGGTCGTCGGTGACTTGGCGGAAGCGGGCCGAGAACCCCTCGATCTCGCGATAGCGTTGCTGCACCTGCATGACCAGGTCCTCGGGTCCGCCCGCTTGGGGAGCGGCCCGCAACGAGGCGGGGGCCGCCAACAGGACCAGCGGCAGCAGCCAGACGCCGCGTCCCGCCCCGGCCTGGGACTCCCGAGCGTCTTCGCTGCGGGAGCCGGCAGGGGCCAGGAAGGTGTGGAGAAGGATCATGGCCACACCGCAGGTGATAGCCGCGTCGGCTACGTTGAAGGTGGGCCAGTAATAAGTGTCGCGCCAGTGCAGCTCCAGGAAGTCCACCACCGAGCCGTGGGCCAGGCGGTCGTAAAAGTTGCCGGCGATGCCGCCCAGCAGCAGTCCGAAAGCGGCGAATAGAAACCGTTCCCCCGCCGGGGTGGTGCGCACGTAATAGAGAACGAGCAGCAGGGCGGCCACGGCGGCCAGCGCCAGCAGATAAGGCTTCCAACCGGCGTTGAGGTCGTGCAGAAGTCCGAAGGCGATCCCCTCGTTCTCGACGTAGCGCAGGCGGAAGTAGCTGTCCAGTATTTCCAGCGGACGTCCCGGAAGCCGCGCCTCTGCCCAGCGCTTGCTGGCCCAGTCGGCCGCAAACACGAGAACTCCGCATAAGGGTGCAATCCAGCGCATCGGTCAGCGATCTTACTTGAAATCGGGCGCGGCGGTGTTGGAAGGGGCCTGGGCAGGCCGAGGCAGCATCGCCGATCATGGCCGATCAGCGCAACGTGAAGGTCACCTCGATGACCACCACCACGGGAACCGGCTTGCCGTTGTGGGTGCCGGGACGAAAAACCCATTCGTTGGAGATCGACTCGATGGCCCGCTCCTCCAGCCCATAGCCCAGCGGCCGCAGCACCTTGAAGCCTCCGACCGAACCGTCTTCGTAAACGATGGCCTGCAACATCACGGAGCCCTGGATTTTGGCCTTGATGGCTTCGTCGGTGTAGGCGGGAGTGGGTTTCTTGAGCACTTCAGGCGGCGTCACGCCGGCTTGTCCGTAGCGGTAGACGCCGTCCAGCCCGTCGCTGGCGCCGTCGCCGGTGGCCGGTCCGGGGCCGTCCCCCGTGGTTCCCCGTCCTCGTCCCGAGGGCGGGCCGGTGATGTCGCCGATGTTGAGGTCCATGGCGATTTCGTCGACCACGCGGTTCACCTGCAAGGTGTTTTCGCGAACGATGGGGTCGGGCTCCAGCGGGGTGGGATCGGGTATCGGCAGCGGGGCCGGAGTCGGCTTGGGAGCCACTCTCTGCTCCACCTGGGGCTGCACCTGCTCAACCTTAGGAGGTCCTCCGCCGGAGGGGCGGGCCAGTCGCTTGAGTTTGAGGACGGGCTGATCGGCGATGAGCAGGTCCTGACTGAACTGAGGCAGGGAGATGACGAGCAGGATCAGGTGCACCAGCAGGGCCAGCACAGCCGCCACGATCATAGGCCGGCGGTTGGAGATGTCGTCGAGGTAGATATTCCCGGGGTCGGTGACCAGCAGGCGTTCCTCGTCCGTCACCTTGAGGGCCAGCAACCACTGAAAGAATTCACGCACCTGCTCCGTAAAAGGAGTTTTCTCCGCTGTTGTCTGCTCTTGGTCGATTCGATCGGTCATAAGCGTCTCGTCAGTCCTGCCCTGGGCTTCCGCCTTACCTTGAGATGGAAGAGGACTCTAAAAGTCTCACCGATTTTCCGGGCTCTTTTTCCATAAGCTTTCCGCGGCTTACAGATTCCATTGTAACGCCCCTTCCCGATCTCTGAGGGGCTGCTCGTGAATTTTCCGTGAAGCGTCTTTTCCTCCAGGGTTTGGGTAAAGGTACCTGTCGCCTTGCTGTGGTACCCTAATGGGCGAATTTCCCAGGGATGCTTGCGTCTTGATGCGGCCATTTCTGTGTGGCGAGGGCATTTTAGACCCAGGCTGGCACTGGACACCAAGAGGGAGGATTGCAGGTCTATGGATCGGATCTTGATTCTGAATTCGACCTACGAGCCGCTATCGGTGGTCTCGTGGAAAAGGGCGATTCGAATGGTGTTTCAAGAAAAGGTGGAGATCGTGGCCGAATACGAGCGCGAGGTGCGCAGCGTCACCATGGCCGTGCGCTTGCCCTCCGTGCTGCGCCTGCGTCGCTACGTCAAGCACCAGCGCTACCATTGCCAGGTCAAGTTCTCTCGGACCAACATCTACGCCCGCGACCGTTACCGCTGCCAGTACTGCGGACGCCGCCACGCCACTCCCGAACTGACCTATGACCACGTGGTGCCGGTGTCGCGGGGAGGCGTCAAGAGCTGGGAAAACATCGTCACCTGCTGCGTCCCCTGCAACCGCCGCAAGGGCAACCGTACGCCTCACGAAGCCGGTCTGCGCCTGCTTAAAAAGCCCAAGGCTCCCATGGGATTCCCTTACAAGCTTCAGCTCATGATGAGCCAAAAGAAGGCCCCCGAGGTCTGGCGCAACTATATCTTCGCCTAGGGGCGGCCTTCCCTCCGCCGCCTTTGGCATCTCGATTCAGGTATCATCCGGGCATGGACCGCTCCCGGGACGCCTTGATGGTATTTGCCAAGTATCCCCGTCTGGGACGCGTCAAGACCCGCCTGCAGGACCTGCTCACTGCGCGCCAATGCCTCGATCTGTACCGGGCGCTGTTGGCTGACGTGCTGCAGCGAAGCGAAGGGCTGCCGGTAGCTCTCCACCTTTTTCTGGCCGGATGCAGCCCTCCTCAAGCCGGCTCGCTGGTGGCTTCCCTGGGGGGAGACTCGGGCCGCTGGAAGGTTCATCTGCAAGAGGGGGAAGACTTGGGAGAGCGCATGGAGAACGCCTACCGGCGCCTGTCGCCGCGCTATTGGCGGCTGGTCTTCCTGGGCGCCGACTCGCCCGACCTGCCGCTCGACCGCCTGCGGGAGGCCTTCCGCTGCCTGGCCCGGCTCCCTGTGGTCATCGGTCCTTCCAGCGACGGAGGCTACTACCTGCTGGGACTGGCTCAAGCCCGTCCCGCCCTCTTCAGGGGAATCGATTGGGGCAGCCGGCGGGTGCTGGAGCAGACTCTGCAGCGTCTGGATCCGGGCGAGGTGCGCCTGCTGCAAGAGTGGTACGATGTCGACCGCAGCAGAGATCTGCGGCGCCTGTGGAGGCACTTGGACCCGGAGCAGGAAGGCTTTCCGGCGCGCACCGCCGATTTTCTGCGCCAATGCCCGCAGACCGGAGCCTTCAACGAACCCCAACCGGAAGGGGCATCATGAAGAAGCTCAACACGTTCTTCCCGGCCCTTCTCAACAGGGCCTCTCGGGACCCCGAAGTGGTGCTCATCTTTCTCAGAGAGATGTGGCCCCACCTGGCGGGAGCGAAGATGGCCGATCATTGCCGTCCGGAAGGGTTGGAAGGAAAAACGCTGATCGTGAGCGTAGCCGAAAGATCCTGGAAAGAGGAGCTTTGCCAGGCCGAATTGCAGCGCCGCCTGCTGGCCTCCATCAACGATTTCTGGCAGAAGCGGCTGATTGAAAGAATCCGAGTGGAAATGCGTCCAATGTAGCGTTCGCTCCGGACGACAGGAGGTACGGTTGTTTCCGCTTCCGGGATCGAATTATACTAAGAGGCTTATGTTGCGAAGAGTCGTTATTTTTCTGGCATTGTGTGTCTGGTCTTTGCCTTTGCTTGCGCAGCGCTCGACCGGAATCGTGGAACCGCGGGAAACCGACGAGACGCTCGTCTTCGACGTCAATCAGTTCCCGGTCTCCAACCAAGCGGGCCTGCAGGGAGACTTCAATTTCGCTCCCCGCGTGGTCCACTCGCCCGATTCGCAAAGAGCCTTCGTCAGCTTTCCCGGCACCAACAAGGTGGCTTCCTTCGACATCCGCAGCGGAGAATTGCTGGGGATCGCTGAAGTCTGCGCCAACCCGGGCCAGCTCTCCATGACCCCCGATGGCTCCAGGCTGGTCGTCCCTTGCCTTTTTCTGCGGGAGAACCAGCCTACTCCGGACGACCTGGAGGGAGCGCGGATCGGAGCCTTGGTAGCGGTCGACACCGAAACGCTGGCGACCGAACGCCTCGACTTGAGCGAAACGGTCTTTTCCCTGGCCTGCAACATCATCTTTACCCCCGACGGTCAAAGCGGATTCGTCTCGTCCATCGGCACCGACGAGATTCTGCGCTTCGACGTGCAGCCCCTGGCCGAAACGGGACGCCTGGCCCTGACGCCCGGAACGCGTCCGGCTTCTTTGACCCTCTCGCCCGACGGCACCTTCTTCGGAGCCGTGCTGGTGGGTTCGGGCGCACTGCCCCGCGACCAGGTGCCCGATTCGGTGCAGATCATCGACGTGGCCAGCTTTTCACTGGGCCAAAACCTTAATTTTCAGCCTGACATGCCCGGACAGACCTTGGTCGACTTCAGGGCCGACAACCGTGTGGCCTTCACATCGGACGGGACCTTGGCCCTCATCGCCGACCAGGGAAACAGCCTTGCTTCGCCTCTTCCCGCCCTCACGCCCGACCGGGCCTTCCTCTTCGACGTGGCAACGGGTGAGCTGGAGGGCATTTTCAACCTTTCTTCGGGCGGAGCACTGGGGGCCGACGTCACGCCCGACGGACGTTCGTTCGTGGTGCTCACCGCCTTCCACATCAGCCTCGTCAGCGTGGAGCAGGACAGCGTCCTCAGCGTGGCTCCCAACTTCGCCAACTTCATGCCCTCATCGCGCATCGCCTACAATGCCGAAGGCGATCTCCTCTATGTGGCCTCCCCGATCTCCGACGTGATTCTGGCGGTGCGGGTGAGCACCGGAGAGATCGTGCGGGGACTGTCTATCGGCGGAGTCGTGGAACGGCCCTTCGGCGATACCGTGGTGGAGGTGCCCAGCGCGCCGCTGAACGTCAGCGTATCACCCGACGGCGAAGTGATTACGGCGCTTAATTTCAACGCCAACAACATCGAACTGCTGCAGCCCACCTTCACCATCTACTCCCCCGAACTCCTCTCGGCCAACAACAACGCCGAAGGCGAGATCGAAGACGGCGACCTCTTCACGGGAGTGGCCGTTACCAACCTGGGGCAAGAGCCCGCCGAGCTGATCTTCACCGCTTTCCAGTCGGCCGGAATCATCTTTTTCGACGACGGAACGACCGAAGATACGGTGGAGTTCGTCAATCCCAACACGCGCACGCTGCAACCCAACGAACAGTTCGCCTTTACTCTCAACGACCTGCTGGATCCCCAATTGCCGGAGGGCGAGGCTCCGGAAGACCTGAGCGGATGGGTCGACGTGGATAGCGACCGCGACAGCGTGGCCGGCCTCTTCTTGACCTTCAACCGCGGCTTGACGCAGTTGGACGGAGGTCCTTTGCCTCGACAGGGATCCCAGTTCGTCGCCTTTCCCGAGCCCAAGCTGGAGTTGGGCACGTCCAACGCGCTGGTGCTCACCAACCCCAATGTATCCGGCAGCTTTACCGCCACCATTTCGCTGGTGGACAGCGAAGGCAATCTGGTCAACCAGGCCACCGAATCCATCCCAGCCCGTGCGCGGCGGACTTTCTTCCTGCGCCAGCCCGCCGAGGAGCTGACCGAACTGCCGGAGTTCCCGATCCTCTTCGCAGAGGCCACCTTCGATGACTTCGAAGGCGGCTACGTGACCGTGTTCAACCAGGGCGGCCTCATCTCCTATCTGCGCATCATCGAGGGGGACGGCTTGGCGGTGCTGCCCGGCCAGGCCTTCGCCGGCACCGGCTTCAACTTCGCCTTCCTGCGCTTGCAGGCGCCTCAGGTGGTCACCTTCGGCGGCAATCAGACACTGCTCAAGATGGCCAACCTGACCGACGTGGACTCCCTCGTCATGCTGACGCTGCGCGACGACATGGGCAACGCCATCGCCGGTCCGGTGGAAGTGGAACTGGCCCCCGGCAACTCCTTCAGCAGCGAAGTGGCCGAACTCTTCCAGCTTGAGGACATGGGCCAGGTCGTCAGCGGATGGGTGGACATCGAATCCGAACAGCCGCGCCTGGTGGGTTACGTCGAGATCCGTCCCACCTCGGGACGCTCCATCACCACCGTGCCTTTCCAGGTGGCGGCCTTCCGTGAGCTCATCTTTCCCCACGTGGCTCAGGGACTGGGGCTCTCCACGGGAGTGGCGCTGCTCAACCCGGGTGAGGAAGCGGCTCAGGTGCAGCTCAGCCTGCGCCGCAGCGACGGCACCCTGGTGGAATCGCGGGACTTCAACCTGGCCGCCGGCCAGCGCCTGGTGGGACTGCTCCCCGAGCTCTTTCCCTCCCTTGACGAGGAACTGACTGCGGGCAGCATCCGAGTGGTCTCCGACCAGGTCATCTCCGCCCTGGAGCTCTTCTTCTCCAACGACCTGGAGCAACTCGCGGTGGTGCCTTCCAGCGGAGTGGGCGACCCCGAAGTGCCGCCGATCCCCGTCGATGAGGAACCGGCGGACCCGGGTGACGGAGGCGGCAACTAAGCAGCCGGCTCGGTTGAGGACCGGCTTTGCTCACAGATCCGAAAGCGAGATATGTCATAATATGACAACCATGAGAACGTGTCTGGTCTGCCTGTCCTTCCTGCTCCTCGCGCTTTCCCCCCTCAACGCCGCCCAAGAGGACTTGGCCTCGTCCTACTACCATTTCAGCCGCGCTTACCTGAAGTCGCTTGACCAGGACTTTAAGGCCGCTCTGGAGGAAGCCGAAAAGGCTGTCGAGCTCAACCCCCAGGATTCGGGTCTGCGTCTGCAGTTCGCCAAGCTGCTGTTCGAGATGTTCCGGGCCCAGCGCGACCAGGAAATGTTCGAAAAGGCCACCGAGCAGGCCGAGAAGGCCATCGAACTGGACGGCAACAACGCCGAAGCCCACTTGCTGCTGGGACAGATCTACTACCGCCTGCAGCGTTTGGAAGAGGCCGTCGCCGCCCTGGAAAAATCGATTGAGGCCGACAACGACAACTATCTGGCCCACTACTATGCGGCCAATATCTACATGACCCGGGGCGACCACGACCAGGCCATCGAAGCTTTCAGGAACGTGCTGCGCCTGCGCCCGACAGCGGTGCAGGTCTACCAGTTGCTGGCTTCGCTGCTGCGGGAACTGGACCGGGTTGCCGAAGCCATCGACACCCTGGAGGACGGCCTGCGCGTCAGCCCCGACGAATACCAGCTTCTCGAGATGCTGGCCGGTCTTTACCGTGACCGGGGCGAGTACGAAAAGGCCATCGACACCTACCGTTCCATCGAATGGGAAGCCTTGGCCGATCCTCAGGAAAGCGCCGAGGTGGTGCAGAACCTGGCCCGACTGCTCTATGCCGTGGGCCGCTATGAAGAGGCTTTGCCGCTGCTGCAACGCCTTTGCGAGCAGAATCCCCAGGACTTGGCGCTGCAATCCTTTTTGGGCGTCTCCCAGACCGAAACGCGCCGTTTCGGGGACGCTGTCGAAACCCTGCGGGCCATGCTGGCCGAGGGACGCCCGCCCCGCCCCTTGTACCTCAACAGCCTCTACAGCCTGGCCCGTGCCCTGCAAGGCTCGGGCGACCGGGCGGAAGCCGAAGAAGTATTCCGCCAGCTCAGGGACGAGGCCTCCGACCCGGACGAGGCTGCCAACCGGGGCTACTATCAAGCCGCCCGCATCCACTTGGCCCTGCTGGCCCAACGGGCTCGCCGTTACGACGAGGCCGTAGAACTTTTTCGGGCAGTGCTGGAGGACGAGCCCGACAATCCGCGTAACGCCATTTGGCTGGCTTTCGCCTTGAAAGACGCCGGCCGGGAAGAAGAGGCGGTGCGCGTCAGCTCTCAACTGCTGGAGGAGAGTCCTGAAGACTGGGACCTGCGCGTCTCCCACGCCCAACTGCTGTCCGAGATGGACCGCTATCCGCAGGCCATCGAGCTTCTGACCTCGGCGCTGGAGAAAGGGAATCCGGAAAGCGAGAGTCCCTATCTGGCGCTCAACCAGATCCATCTCGATCACCAGCGCCATGCCAAGGCTCTGCAAGCGCTGGAAGAGGGATTCAAGCACTTTCCCGAGAGCCAGACGCTGCTCTTCCAGAGGGCCGCCAGCTTCGAGCGCCAGGAAGACTTCCAGCGGGCCGAACAAGAGTTCAGAAAGCTGCTGGAACAAGATCCCGACAACCACTCGGCCCTCAATTACCTGGGCTACATGCTGGCCGACCAGGGCGTCAAACTCGAGGAAGCCCTGGGTTTCATCAAGAGGGCCGTGGAGGCCGATCCCTACAACGGAGCTTATCTGGACAGCCTGGGCTGGGCCTACTTCCGCTTGGGCAAGCTTGATCTGGCTCACAAATACCTGCTGCAAGCCATCCGCCTCAACGAGAACGACCCCGTGCTCTTCGAGCATCTGGGCGACCTCTACATGGAGATGGAGAACGTGGAGAAGGCCCGCGAGAGCTACCAAAGCTCGCTGGAGTTCGCCACCGAAGAAGAAGAGCGGGAACGGGCCCAGAGAAAGCTGCGCGAGTTGTTGCGCTGATTCCCTCCGCGATGTCTGCCCTGCATCTGCCCTCCTTCGCCAAGATCAACTGGGTGCTCAAGATCCTGGGCCGTCGGGAGGACGGGTTCCACGAGCTGCGTACGGTCTTCCAGACCCTCGACCTGCACGACGACCTCACCTTTCGCCCCGGCCCCGAAGCCGCCGCCAGGGCCGGCGTCCGCCTGCGGACTCAGGGGCTCAAGGTGCCCTCCGACGAATCGAACCTCATCTGCCGGGCCGCCGCCGCACTCAGATCCGCGGCCCGCAGCCCGCTGGAGGTGGAGATCACCCTCCACAAGCGCATTCCCCTGGGGGCCGGACTGGGGGGCGGATCGAGCAACGCCGCCGTGGCTCTGCTGGCGCTCAACCGCTTGTGGGACTGCGGCCTGAGCGCCCGGGACCTGTCCCGCCAGGCCGCCGCCCTGGGCTCCGACGTGCCCTTTTTTCTCCTGGGCGGAGCGGTGGCAGCCGCCGGGCGGGGCGAGATTCTGGAGCCTCTCGAGGACCTGTCTTTCAGCCAGCCTGTGGTTCTGGTCTACCCCCTTCTCCACATCTCGGCGGCCCAGGCTTACGGAATGCGGGACTGGGGCCGCTTCGAGGCCGGCCCGCGGTTGACAAGAGTGCGCACGGACACTACAATTCAACGTTTCTGTCGGGCGGCTCATACGCGCCAGCAGCTATGGACCGTGCTGGAGAACGACTTCGAAGAAGTCTTGTACGCGTCTTACCCGCTGCTGCAAAGCACCCGGGAGCTTCTCGAGGCCTCCGGCTGCGGGAAAGTCCTGATCAGCGGGAGCGGTTCGACAGTGGCGGGCATGACCAGTCCCGACCGCCTGCAGGACGTCGTCGAGAAGTTGCACGGAGTGGCTGAAGGACAGATCTTTTCGACACGCGCTCTGGACCGCGGCGAGTATCGTCGGCGCCTGGAGCCGGTCTTGCGGTCACAGGACGCTTGAACGGATGCGGAGGCCGGGGACGACGAGCATCTGGGACGCGACATGGGCGAACTCAAACTATTTTCAGGAAATGCCAATCCGGAACTGGCCGAACAGATCGGCCAGCACCTCGGTATCGGACTGGGCGCCGTCAAGCTGGAGCGCTTCAGCGATGAAGAGGTCAATTTCCAAATCTTGGAAAACGTGCGGGGAACGGACGCTTTCATCGTCCAGCCCACCGGTCCGCCCTCTGATCGGAACCTCATGGAGCTTCTGATCATGATCGACGCCTTCAAGCGCGCTTCCGCTCAGCGCATCACGGCCGTCATTCCCTATTACGGCTACGCCCGCCAGGACCGCAAGGACAAGCCCCGCGTCCCCATCTCGTCCAGGCTGGTGGCCGACCTGCTGAGTGCGGCGGGAGTCCACCGCTGCCTCTTCATGGACCTCCACGCCGGACAGATACAGGGCTTCTTCAATCTGCCGGTCGACCACCTCTATGCCAAGCCTGTGGTCATCGACTATCTGAAGAGCCTGGAGATGTCGCATCTGACGGTGGTCTCCCCCGATGCCGGCGGAGTGGAAAGGGCCCGCTCCTTCGCCAAGCAACTGGGAGCCCGCCTGGCCATCATCGACAAGCGGCGTCCCGAGGCCAACGAAGCCGACGTCATGCACATCGTGGGCGACGTTTCGGGACGCAACGTCATCATCATCGACGACATCATCGATACCGCCGGAACCCTCTGCAAGGCCACCGCAGCCCTCAAAGAACAAGGCGCCGAGCGCATTCTGGCAGCCGTCACCCATCCGGTCCTGTCGGGCCCCGCCATGGAGAGGCTGGAGCAGTCGGCCTTCGAAAAGGTCATCGTGACCAACACGCTGCACCTCACCAGAGAGAAAAGAGATTCCAACAAAATCAAGGTTCTCAGCGTCGCAGGACTGCTGGGAGAAGCGATTCAATCCATTCACGAGGAGACTTCCGTCAGCAAGCTGTTTATCTAGGCGGAAGCCGTGGATGCCATAGAGAGAAGTTCGAAAGAGGACGACTCTGAAGGAGTTGTAAAGCAATGCCAGTCGTAGTCGAAGCAGCCAAGCGGGAGGAGCGGGGCAAGAACGCCTCGCGCCGTCTGCGCGCCGAGGGACGCATCCCCGGCGTGGTTTACGGCCATGGCCAGGACGCCGTGGCCCTCTCACTCGACCCCAAGGACATTCTGCGCGTCCTGCGCTCCCACAGCGGACGCAATACGGTCATCGAATTAGCGGTGGACAAGAGCGAGAAGGAAAACGTCGTCATCCGCGACTACCAACTCGATCCCATCCGCAACATCTTGATTCATGCCGATTTTCAGCGCATCGCCATGGACGAGAAGATGGAATTCAACGTCCCGGTCGAACTCAAGGGCACGCCCGAAGGGGTCAAGGAAGGCGGCGTCCTGGAATTCATCATGCGCCAAATCGCCGTGGAATGTTTGCCTGGAGATGTTCCGGAGAGCTTCGAAATCGACGTTTCGCACCTCGAGATGGGTGGCGATCCCGTAACGGTGGCCGACCTGGAAGTGGACCGCGACAAGGTCCTCATCCTGGACGACGAAGACCAGGCCATCGCCACCGTGGCCGCGCCCACCATCGTGGCCGCCGAGAAGGACGAGGAAGAAGAAGAGCTTCTGGAACCGGAACTCATCGGAGCCGAAGGCGAGGAAGGCGAAGAAGGCGAAACCGAAGAAGAAGGCGAAGAGGAGGGCGGCGACTAGCCGTCCTTCCCACCCATGCACCTTATCGCCGGCCTGGGAAATCCCGGAGAGCGCTACCGCCTGACCCGCCACAACGCGGGCTTCATGCTGGCCGACCGCCTGGCGCGGCGCTGGGACGCGGTCTTTCAAGAGAGTCCGCTGCGGGCCCATTTGGCCCGCGCCCGGGTGGGAGAGGAAGAGGTCGTGCTGGTCAAGCCGCAGACCTACATGAACCTCAGCGGCGATGCCGTCGGCCCTCTGATGGAAGGATTGAAAATCGAGCCTCCGCGGCTGTTGGTCGTTTACGACGACATCGACTTGCCGCTGGGGCGAATCCGCCTGCGCCGCGCCGGCAGCTCAGGCGGACAAAAAGGGATGCGCTCGATCGTGCAGGCCCTGGGGACTCGCGACATTCCCCGCCTGCGCATCGGCATCCTGATGGGGGATCGCCCCGAGGACGTGCCCGAGTACGTTCTCTCGAATTTCACTGAAAAGGAAACGGAAGCCCTGCAAGAGGTCCTGGAGCGGGCCGAGAAGGCCTGCCAGGAGTGGATCTCGGGGGGCATCGAGCGAGCCATGTCGTTGTACAACGGCTGAGACGCTCGACAACACGCACTGCCGACAGCACTGGAAGATGTCTTAAGAACGTAAGGACGGGAATCTATGACGAGCGACTTGCTGATTTACCTGCCCATCGTGGGCGCCGTGGGACTGCTCTTCGCGGGCCTCACCTATTGGGGAATCAAGAGAATCGAGATCACCAACCCGACCATGGCCGAGATCTCCGACATGATCCACGACGGAGCCATGGTCTTTCTGCGCCGGGAATACTCGATTTTGCTGGTTTTCGTATTGGTGGTCTTTGGCCTGCTCTACTTTTTCATCGCTCCCGGGACGGGACTTTCCTTCCTGGCAGGGGCCTTCTGCTCCATGCTGGCCGGTTTCCTGGGCATGAAGGCGGCAACCCGGGCCAACGTACGCACCTCCCAGGCGGCCAATGACTCGGGCATCGAGAAGGCCCTCAACGTGGCCTTCTCGGGCGGCGCCGTGATGGGACTTTCGGTGGCCAGCCTCGGACTGATCGGCGTATCGGTGGCTTTCATCCTGCTGGGCGAGACCAACATCCGGAACATCACGGGCTTCGCCATGGGCGCCAGCTCGATCGCCCTCTTCGCGCGCGTGGGCGGAGGCATCTACACCAAGACGGCCGACGTCGGCGCCGACCTGGTGGGCAAGGTGGAAGCCGGGATTCCCGAAGACGACCCCCGTAATCCCGCCACCATCGCCGACAACGTGGGCGACTGCGTGGGCGACACCGCCGGAATGGGAGCGGATATTTTCGAGTCCTACGTGGGATCGGTGATCGCCACCATCGCCATCGCCGCCGCCGGACAGATGACAGTGCTGGGACAAGGCGAACCCCTCCAGTACATGCTCCTGCCCCTTTTCATCGTGGCCTTCGGACTCATCGCCTCGCTGGTGGGCGTGGCTTCCATCCCCCTGCTCCGTTCCATGGGACCCGCCAGCGCCCTGCGCTGGTCCACCATCCTCTCGGCCGCCCTGCTTCTGGCCGGGACCTATTTCATCATCACCGCCATGGGCTTGGAAGAGAGCATCTTCGTGGCCGTGCTGCTGGGCACCCTGGGCGGCATCGTGATCGGACTGCTGACCGAATGGTATACCTCGGGCAGCCCCATCCGCCGCATCGCCGAGGCCTCGCAAACCGGAGCCGCCACCAACATCATCGCCGGACTGGCCGTGGGCATGCAGTCGACCGCGCTGCCCGTGATCACCATCTGCGCCGCCATCCTGCTCTCCTACTCCTACGCCGGACTCTACGGCCTGGGAATCGCCGCCGTGGGCATGCTGGCCACGGTGGGAATCACCATGAGCGTGGACGCCTACGGCCCCATCGCCGACAACGCCGGGGGAATCTCCGAGATGTCGGGACTGGGACCCGAAACCCGCGCCATCACCGACGAGCTCGATTCGCTGGGCAACACCACCGCCGCCATCGGCAAAGGATTCGCCATCGGATCAGCGGCCCTGACCGCCCTGGCCCTCTTCTCGGCCTACATCAAAGCCGTTGAAAGCTCGCTGCAGAGTCAGGGTGCAGCCACGGCCGCAGCCGCCCAGCTCACGCTGACCGACCCCAACGTGGTGGTGGGATTCTTCATCGGCGGCATTCTGCCCTTCTTCATCGCGGACTTGACCATGTCGTCGGTGGGACGCGCGGCCTTCAAGATGGTGGAGGAAGTGCGCCGTCAGTTCCGCGAAATCAAGGGCCTGATGGAAGGAACCGCCAAACCCGACACGGCCCGCTGCATCGACATCTGCACCACCTCGGCCCTGCGCGAGATGGTGCTGCCGGGACTGGTGGCCGTAGCCGCTCCGCTGGTGATGGGATTGACCCTGGGCTGGGAAGCCCTGGGAGGCATGCTGGCCGGAGCCACCCTGGTGGGCGTGCTGCTGGCGCTCTTCATGTCCAACGCCGGCGGCGCCTGGGACAACGCCAAGAAATTCATCGAAGGCGGCGCCTTCGGCGGCAAGGGCTCCGACTCCCACAAAGCCGCCGTGGTGGGAGACACCATCGGCGACCCCTTCAAAGACACATCGGGACCCTCGATGAACATCCTCATCAAATTGATGTCCATCGTTTCGGTCGTTATCGCGCCCCTGCTCATCTGAGCCGAGGGCACCCGCGGAAGGAGACTTCGCGAGGACGATATGCTCCCGACAACGCCCCCCCGAAGCCTTGGGCAACCGAGGGCCTGCCCTCCATAGCCTTGGCGAAGGGGGGCAGCGAAGGTCCTTGAACGGGCCGCCCGGTGAGGACGACAGTCCCCGTGCCCTTCTGTGCTACAATGAACGCTTTTCTGAAGGAGACGGAATCATAGAATGAGACGCTACGAAGTCACTTACGTTGTCGCTCCCGGGCTCACTCCGGAAGAGGTGGAGCAGACCGTCGACACCTACAAGGGCGTTGCCGAGGAATTCGGCGCCAAGATCGTCGACGTCGATAACTGGGGAAAGCGCAAACTGGCCTTCGAAGTCAAAAAGCACAAAGAAGGCTTCTACGTGGTCATGTACCTGGAATCGGAGAACGGCGAGGCCGTGACCGAGCTGGAACGCCGCTTCAAGGTCGCAGACCCCATCATCCGTTTCCTCACCGTGCGCGTCGATGAAGAAATGCGCCGGGCCGAGAAGATGAAGGCGCTGCGGGAAGAGAAGAAGGCGCGGAAAAAGGCGCGCGCTCAGGCCCGCCGGGCCGAAGCCGCCGCCGAAGAGTCCGACGACGAGGATCAGGCCGACGAGTCCGAGTCTGAAGAAGCCCCCGAAGAGGCCCCCGAGAAAGCCGAGGAAAAGGCTAAGAAGGAAAAGCCCTCCAAGAAGGCCAAGCAAGAAAAAGAAGACAAGTCCGAGGAAGAGGAAGCGGGGGACGACTCCAAGAAAGACAAGGGCAAGAAGAAGGCTAAAGCCAAGTCGGACAAAGAAGACTCTCAAGGAGAGGACGAAGAGGATTCCGGCGAGGAAGGCGAGGAGGAGTAACCCATGGCAAGACGACGTAAGTTCTGCAAGTTCTGCGCCGACAACATCGACTATATCGACTACAAAGACGTCAAGCTGCTCAGCCAGTACATCCCTGAGCGCTCCAAGATCATTCCGCGGCGCATTTCAGGCGTCTGCGCCACTCATCAGCGCAAGCTGGGACGCGCCATCCGCCGCGCCCGCCACCTGGCCCTGGTCCCCTACACCAGCGACTAGCCCTCCATAGCCTCGGCGCGGAGGAAGGCGGTTGCAGCGACAGTGTTGAAAGTCAAGTCCGGGCTCGCTGAAGGCGAACGATGCACCTGCCCGGCGGTGCAGCGACAGTGTTGAAAATCAAGTCCGGGCTCGCTGAAGGCGAGCGATTCACCAGCCCAGGGTCAGCCCCGGCGAGCGAAGCGAGACGGCGGCGCCACCCTGGGTCGGCAAGAGCGATCCGAAGAACGCTGAAGGCGTGAGATAAAAACAAGCGAGAAAAACTCGAAATCGAGCTAAAGCGATGCAAGTAATTCTGACCGAAGACGTTTACGAGTTGGGCAACCGGGGAGAAGTGGTTGAAGTGGCCAAGGGCTACGGGCGCAATTACCTCATCCCCAACCACCTGGCCATCCCCGCCACTCCTGGCAACCTGAAGATCGTCGAGCAGCAGCAGAAGGCCCTGGCCAAAAAAGAGACCAAGCACCGCGAAGAGGCCGAATTGCTGGCCAAGGAACTCAATGACCTGCACCTGGTGGTCAGCCGCAAGGCCGGCGAAAGCGGGTCGCTGTTCGGATCGGTGACGGCCAAAGACATCGTCAACCTGCTCAAGCGCGAGGGCATCACGCTCGACCGCCGCAAGCTGGTCATCGAGCAGCCTCTCAAGAGCATCGGCAACTACAAGATGGAAGCCCGCCTCTTCCCCGAGATCGAGGCCTACCTCCTTATCAGCGTTGTGGCCGAGGGCGACATGCCGGTCAGCAAGGTCAAGCGCAAAGACGCCGAAACCGACCAGATCGTACGCGAGATCAACGAGAAGGTCCGCGATCTCAACCTGCCCAACGAAGACGACCTCGTGATCGACGAGCGCTTCGGGCCCGAACCTGAGGGAGAGGATGCTGAAGAGGCGCCCGCCGAAGTGTCCGCCAGGGCCAAGCCCGACCCCGAGATCGAGGTCAGGACCGAGTCCTCGACCGCTGACAGCGCCCAAGAAGAAGAGGCTGCTGAAGAGCAAGCCGGGGAAACCGCCGAAACCCAAGAGGAACCCGAAGCCAAGTCCTGAACCAGAGGACGCGCAGGCGACGATTCGCTGACGCAGGTCCGCCCTTCCCCTATACTAGTCGGTGCGGATGAAGACCCAAGCGACCCTGGAAAAGACACTGCCCCACAGCCTTGAAGCGGAGCGTGCTCTGCTGGGGGCCGTCTTGCTGGAAGGCACCCTCTTCGATCAGGCCGCCGAACTGATCAACGACGAAGACTTCTACACCGAAGCCCACCAGAAGATCTTCCAGGCCATGGCCCGCCTGGCCTCCGATTCGCGGGCCATCGATCCCGTCACCCTCTCCGAAGAGCTGGGCAAGTCGGGCGATCTCGATGCGGTGGGCGGCATCGGGCAGCTTTCCGAATTGATGGACGGCACGCCTCACGTGGCCAGCGTGGCCGAGTACGCCGGCATCATCAAGGAACGCTCGCTGCGCCGCCGCCTGATCCGCGTCAGCAACGACCTGCTGAGCCGCAGCTTCTCGGAAGAAGAGAGCGCCAACGACCTGCTGGAAAGCGCCGAGAAGGCCGTCTTCGACATCGGCCAGGAGCGCATCGCCAGCGGCTTCCGCGCCATCGAGCAAATCCTGGATGAGACCTATCAGCACATCCAGATGCTCTACGAGCGCAAGGAGCTGATCACCGGCATCGGCACCGGCTTCATCGATCTCGACAACCTGATGTCTGGCTTGCAGAATTCCGACATGATCGTGCTGGCCGCCCGTCCCGGACTGGGCAAGACCAGCTTCGCCCTCAACGTGGGGCAGTACGCCGCCATCAAAGAGGAGAAGACGGTGGGCATCTTCAGCCTCGAAATGTCGGCCAACCAGCTCGTCACCCGCCTGGTCTGCGCCGAAGCCCGCGTCGACAGCCACAAGGTGCGCTCGGGCTACCTCTCCAAAGAGGACTGGAGCCAGCTCGCAAAGGCCATGAACCGGCTGGCCCAGGCCAAGATCTATATCGACGACACTCCCGGAGCCACCATCGTCGAGATGCGGGCCAAGTCGCGCCGCCTCAAGGCCCGCCACGGACTCGATTTGCTGCTCATCGACTACATGCAACTGATGTCGGGCGGCCCTTCCAGACGCCAGGAGAACCGCCAGCAGGAGATCTCGGCCATCAGCCGCGGCATCAAGCTCATGGCTAAGGAGCTCGCCATCCCCGTGATGGCGCTTTCTCAGCTCTCGCGCGCTCCCGAGCAGCGCCGCGGCGACCACAAGCCTCAACTGAGCGACCTGCGCGAGTCGGGCTCCATCGAACAGGACGCCGACGTGGTGCTTTTCATCTACCGTCCCGACCGCTACAAGAAAGACGAGGAGTTCTCGGAAGAGGACGGTGTGGCCCACATCATCATCGGCAAGCAGCGCAACGGCCCCACCGGCACCATCAAACTGGCCTTCATCGAGCAGTGGACGAAATTCGAAAACCTGGCCCCCGAGAGCGACGATGCGTTCATGGGTTGAGATCTCGTCCTCCCGCCTCGGCCATAACGTGTCCGTTTTGCGATCCTACCTGGCGGGCGAGGGGCGTTCGCCCCACATCATCGCGGTGGTCAAGGCGGACGGCTACGGTCACGGTCTCGAATTGGTGGTCCCCGTTCTTTACCAGGCGGGACTCCGCCACTTCGCCGTGACCCACCTGGACGAAGCCGGGAGACTTGTTGAGGCGCTGGCCGCCGAGGACGATGTGCTGATCCTCGTTCTGGACGGCGTTCAAGAAGGCCGCGAGGAGGACTTCCGCCGTCTGGGGGCAACCGCTGCCGTCTTCGACTCCCGTCCTCACCCCAAGGGCATACCGGCTCATCTCAAGATCGACACCGGGATGGGCCGCATGGGCGTCCGGCCTGAGCAGGTCCCGGCCCACGCCGCCCGCCTGGGCGACGACCTCGCGGGCCTCTACTCCCATCTCCACTCGCCTCAGGAGGATCCCCAGGCCACCCGCCTCCAGATCGCCGAGTTCCTGCGCTGCACGGATCCTCTAGTGCAGGAGAACAAGGGCATCATGCGCCACCTCAGCTCCAGCGCTGGACTTCCCTACCCCGCTTCCCGTCTGGACGCCGTGCGGGTGGGACTGGCGCTTTACGGCATCGACCCCGGCGGCGCCATCCGAGGACTCCTCCCCGTCCTCTCCTGGAAGTCGCGCATCCTCACCGTCAAGGACGTCCCGGCCGGATCGACCGTGGGCTACGGCGCCACCTACCGCTGCCCCCGCGACACCCGCCTGGGCATCATCCCGGCAGGATACGCCGACGGTTACAACCGCCGCCTCTCCAACGCTGCCCACGTCGAACTCCACCCCGACCAACACCCCTCTTCCCCTGGTCCTCTCCTGGCCCCGGTCATCGGCCGAGTCAGCATGGACCTGCTCACCATCGACCTCACCGACCACCCCGAAATCTCTCCCGGCACGGTCGTCACCCTCCTCAGCAACACCCCCTCTTCCCCCTGCAGCGCCCGTTCCCTGGCCGTTCTTCTTCACACCGTTCCCTACGAAGTCCTCACCTCCATCGGCACCCGTATCAAGCGGGAGATGGGGGCCTGATCAGCCCATCCCCAAGGGCAGCAAACGCAACCTGGTTTTCCTGGGACGATCTTTTTCTGACCAACCGACAGAGTCAGTAGGTGACGCTAGAATGGTCAGGTGATGTCAGTGCAGCCGTTGCCCTATCCAGCCGAAGACCGCTCCCAAATACTGGTGGGAGACTCGCTTGAACTGTTGAAGACCTTGGCCGCACGGTCCTTCCGCTGTTGCGTGACCAGTCCGCCCCACTGGGGATTGCGTGATTATGGCGTCCCAGGCCAGATCGGGGCCGAAGAGAAGCTGGAAGATTATGTGGTCAATCTAACCACCGTGTTCCGGGAAGTACGGCGGGTTCTTTCCGACGACGGGACACTCTGGCTCAACCTGGGTGATTCCTACACCAGCGGCAACCGAACTTGGCGTGACGTCGACAAGAAGAACCCGGCTCGGGGCATGGACTACCGTCCGCCCACGCCCCAGGGGTTGAAACCAAAGGACCTCATCGGCGTCCCTTGGCGGGTGGCCTTCGCCCTCCACACGGCTGGTACCTGCGCTCCGACATCATCTGGCACAAACCCAATGGTCAGCCGGAATCGGTCAAGGACCGTCCTACCCGATCACACGAGTACGTCTTTTTGCTGACTAAATCGGAACGCTATTTCTACAACTATGAGGCCGCAAAGGAAATCTCCCAAAACAACGGCAGCCGACGCAACAGGCGTTCGGTATGGAGCATCAATACTGAAGCCTACCCCGAGGCCCACTTCGCCACATTCCCGCCTAAGTTGATCGAGCCTTGCATCCTAGCGGGCTCAGAGCCATCCGACATGGTGCTCGATCCCTTCTTCGGATCGGGAACGGTGGGGCAGGTTTGCCTCAAGCAGGGCCGCGATTTCGTTGGCATCGAACTCAAGGAAGAATACGCAGCCCTGGCAAGAAGTCGGGTGGGTTGGGACTGAAACCCGATGACCCCTGCTGATCCTATACTTCCTGTCCTTAAGCCTGATCTGCAAGTCACTTTTTACTATCGCCTTCAGACCCTGCGAGAACTGTACCTGCAGGATGCACTCAAGCAAACCGTTCAGTTGCTCGATATCTCCGCACTCGATGACGAGTTGGCCCAGTATGTGGATGAAAGCGCGCTGGCACGGGTGGCGGCCGACGGCATTCGAGGAGAAGTCTTCTTCCCGGTTCCGCTACTGCTCACTGCCAATCCTCATCTGCTAGGCTATTACAGGTTACTCTACGGTCTCTCCCAAAAGGAATTCTATGGAAAGGGACCCTTCGGACGCTTCAAGAAACTAGAAGACGATGGCGATTTGTTAGCACCCAGGAAAGAAGAAATACCACACTTGTGTCGAAGCCTCGTTCAAACTGGTCAGATTCTTGTCGAGGGCCTCGACAACCTCTCAAGAGCCACCGCGCACGACCTCCAGTTGCTGACTATCGGCCCTCAACTGCGGGGCAGCGAAAACACCCGGCTAGGCAGGGCTCTCCTACCAGCAACAAATTCTTCCACCTGGACCGCATCAAGGCTCCCTCCCATGAGGAAGCCAGGGAATTCCGAGAGCTCCTCTGCTCTCTGATCTCCATTCGCTCCTGACCGCTCTCTGAGGCATTCAGATGGCTGGCGGGGTGTGGTAGGCTGGGCGGGTTGTTTTCTTGGAGCGAAATGCGATGAAATTTGTTTGTGTGAGTTGTGACGAGCAGATGTCGCTGGTGAAGACCGTTCCGCCCGAGGAAGGGAGCGGGATTTCGGTGCTTTACGGGTGCCCGCAGTGCGGCAACCGAATCGGTATGCTGACCAATCCCTGGGAGACCCAGTTGGTGTCTTCGCTG
>DATIPQ010000156.1 GCA_035471785.1 Acidobacteriota bacterium | reverse complement strand
CACGGACGTGACGGGCAACGTGACGTTGCCGGAGGGGACGGAGATGGTGATGCCGGGCGACAACGTGTCGATCTCGGCCGAGCTGATTACGCCCATCGCCATGGAGAAGGGCCTGCGCTTTGCCATCCGCGAGGGCGGACGTACGGTAGGCGCGGGAACCATTACTGAAATCATCGACTAGAGAGGAGAATCCTCTCTTTTCACAGGCCAGTAGCTCAATTGGCAGAGCACCGGTCTCCAAAACCGGGGGTTGGGGGTTCGAGCCCCTCCTGGCCTGCCATTTTTGGCTGGACCGGGCCGTCCGCTGCGGCGACAGACGGTACGCGGGGATTGAACGACGAACAATGCTACAGAAGATCCAGCAAGCGCCCGGACGCTTGGCCAAGTTCTACACTGACGTGCGCAATGAACTGCGCAAGGTCACTTGGCCCGGCAAGAAAGAAGTTTACGGCACCACCACCGTGGTTCTGGTGTCGGTTTTCTTTTTCGGCATCTATCTCTACGTGGTCGACATCATTTTGAGTTATGCCGTCAACTGGATCACGGAAACGTTTCGTTAAAGGCGTCCTCCCTGGGAAGACGCCGCATCATCGAGGAGAGTGAGTCATCAGCTCCGAAAGCGGCGAGAAAAAGTGGTACATCGTCCACACCTATTCGGGCTTCGAGCGCAAGGTCGCTGAAGGCCTGATGAACCGGGTGCAGGTGTACGGCTTGCAAGACAAGATCGGGCAGATCCTCATACCCACCGAGGACGTGGTGGAGATGAAGGGCGGAAAGAAGGTCGTGACCTCCAAGCTTTTCTTCCCGGGCTACATCCTGGTGGAAATGGAGATGACCGACCAGACCTGGTACTTGGTCAAGAACACGCCCAAGGTCACCGGCTTCGTCAGCCAGGGCAGCAAGCCCACTCCGCTGACCGAAGAGGAGGTGAACGAGGTGGTGCACCGGGTTTCGGCTTCCGACGAGAAGCCCAAGCCCAAGTTCACTTTCGAGAAAGGCGAAACCGTCAAGATCATCGACGGGCCTTTCGAGAATTTCACGGGTGTCTGCGAGGAAGTCAACATGGAGCGCAGCACCCTCAAGGTTATGGTGACGATTTTCGGCCGCGCTACTCCGGTCGAGTTGGAATTCGTACAGGTCGAGAAGGTCTGAGGACCGCGGCCTGACCAGACATAGAGGCACGAGGACAAATGGCGAAGAAAGTTATCGGCCAGATCAAGCTGCAGATCCCGGCGGGCAAGGCCACTCCTGCTCCCCCCGTGGGTCCGGCGCTGGGTCAGCACGGCGTCAACATCATGGACTTCTGCAAGGCCTTCAATGCCAAGACGCAGGGCCAGGAAGGCCTGATTATTCCCGTGGTCATCAGCGTCTATCAGGACCGCAGCTACGACTTCATCACCAAGACGCCTCCTGCCGCCGTGCTGCTGAAGCGGGCTGCCAGCATCGCCAAAGGCGCCGCTGAACCGCATGCCGAGAAGGTGGGGGAGGTGACCTTGAAGCAGGTTCAGGAGATCGCCCAGACCAAGATGCCCGACTTGAACGCCAACGACCTGGAAGGGGCCACCAAAATCATTTTGGGCACGGCCCGCAGCATGGGAATCAAGTTGGCTGAATGAATGCCGCCGCCGGGCGGTCATAGAGGTTAAGAGAATGCCCAAGAGAGGTAAGAGCTACGCCGACAGCCGGTCCAAGGTCGACCGGCATAGAGAATACTCGCTGGAAGATGCCGTCAAGCTGATGAAGGACATCAAGTTCGCCGGCTTCGACGAGACGGCCGAAGTTTCCGTCAACCTGGGCGTCGACCCCAAGCACGCCGACCAGATGGTCAGAGGCACCGTGGTGCTTCCCAACGGTTTGGGCAAGACGGTCAGGGTCTGCGTGATCGCCGCCGGCGAAAAGGTCAAGGAGGCCGAAGAGGCCGGAGCCGACTTTGCCGGCGGAGAGGACCTGGTCGAGAAGATTCAGGGCGGTTGGCTCGATTTTGACGCCGTGGTGGCCACCCCCGACATGATGAAGTCGGTGGGGAAACTGGGCCGCGTACTGGGTCCGCGGGGGCTGATGCCCAATCCCAAGGCCGGATCGGTGACCTTCGACGTGGGCAGGGCGGTTAACGAGATTAAGGCCGGCCGCGTGGAGTTCCGGGTCGACAAGAACGGTATCATCCACGCCCCCTTCGGAAAAATCTCCTTCGACACCCCCAAGCTGGTGGAAAACGCCCGCTCGCTGCTGGACGCGGTCATCCGTTCCAAGCCGGCCGCGTCGAAAGGACGCTACCTGCGCGGCATCTACGTTTCTTCCACCATGGGGCCGGGCATCAAGGTGGATGCCGGACAACTCGAAGCCACTTGATTTCCTGCCGCGGCAGGGCAGGCCCTCCTCAGCCCTGGCGACGGAGGGTTGAATACGTGAGCGGTGCAAAACAATGGACAGGACAGAAAAGCAGCAGAACATCGAAGATTTGAACCAGATCTTCAGCGGCAACACGGGGGTTTTCCTCTTCGGTTTTTCGGGGATCGATGTCCCCGACATCACCAGGTTGCGGCAGGAGATCCACAAGGGCGGCAGCCAATACCGGGTTGTCAAGAACCGCCTGGCCAAACGGGCTGCCGAAGATACGGCGGTGGCGCAGCTCGCCGAGTACTTCAGCGGGCCCACGGCCATCGCCTTCACCTCGGATGACGTGGTGGGCCTGGCCAAGGCTGTCAAGAAGTTTTCAGAGGACCACTCAGGATTCGAATTCAAGGCCGGGGTCCTCAACGAAACGGCGCTCAACGCTGACGAAGTCAAGCAGCTTGCCGACATGCCTTCGCGCGAGGAACTGCTTTCCAAGCTGGTTTTCCTCATGCAGGCTCCTGTACGGCAGTTCGCCGCGGCTTTGCAGTCGCCTCTGCGCAATATGGCTTCTTGCCTGGCGCAGATCGCCGAGAAAAAAGACAAGTAAGCAATCAGAGAAAGAATCTGGAGGATACAGAATGTCGGTTACGCGTGAGCAAGTTTTGGAATGGATCGAGGGTGCCACCATCCTGGAAGTCAACGAGTTGGTCAAGGACATGGAAGAGAAGTTCGGCATTACGGCCGCCGCCATGGCTCCTGTGGCCGCCGCTGGAGCCGCGGGTGCGGCCGATGCCGGCGCAGCCGCCGAGGAGAAGACCGAATTCGATGTGGTTCTCAAGGATATCGGCGCCAAGAAAATCAACGTCATTAAGGCGGTCCGCGAAGTGACCAGCCTGGGTTTGAAGGAAGCCAAGGATTTGGTGGAGAGCGCTCCCAAGGCCGTTAAGGAAGGCGTCAGCAAAGAAGAGGCCGAAGAGATCAAGAAGAAGTTCGAGGACGCCGGAGCCACCGTCGAGGTTCAATAGGCTCCGACCGGCCTACGAGAGCGGTACCAGGTCGCAAGGCGCCCGCGGGCGCCTCGACTTGCTCTTGGAATGGACGGTGTGCTAACTTAATGGCAGCATGCCGTTTTATTCGTTATCGCAGGCTGAAGTGAAGGAAAGGGGATAGGGTCAACTCCTTTTTCTTTGTCGTTCCGTAAGAGGTCTGCAATCCCGGCGTTCGCGCGCCACTTCTTTTTTTGAGTGCTGTTGAAAGCTAGCATTCGCTTTGGCTTGGATTTTTCCCGTTTTCCCCGCCTCTGGGGGAGAGTGTCTTCCGCCCATTCCGTTGGCCTTTGCAGGGCAACGTCCACCTCAGTTCAAGGGGGCCATCACGCATGACAGATTTTATTGACAACGTCCACCGCGAAAGAGTCGACTTCGCCAAAATCAAGGCGGCCTTTCCCATCCCCAATCTGCTGGAAGTGCAGAAGCAGTCCTACAAGCGCTTTCTGCAGATGGACCTGCTGCCCGACGAGCGCGAAGATATCGGCTTGCAGGCCGTTTTCGGCTCGGTTTTCCCCATCTCCGACTTCAGGGGCACTTCTTCGCTGGAGTTCGTCGACTACTCCATCGGCAATTGGGAGTGCAAGTGCGGCAAGCTGGAAGGGCTCTCCCACCTGCGCGGGCGCTGCAAGGAATGCGGTGAAACGCTAGTCCTCAACCCGTACAGCATCGAGGACATCTTCTGTCCTTCTTGCGGCACCCGCAACAGGAACGACGTGGAGCGCTGCGACGATTGCGGCGATCCCGTGCAGCTCAAGTTCAAGTACAACATCGAAGAGTGCAAGGAGCGCGGCATGTCCTACGCCGTGCCCCTCAAGGTGACCATCAGGCTGGTGGTGTGGGACAAGGATCCCGACACCGACGCCAAGACCATCCGCGACATCAAGGAGCAAGAGGTTTACTTCGGCGACATTCCCCTGATGACCGACAAGGGGCTTTTCATCATCAACGGCACCGAGCGGGTCATCGTCAGCCAGTTGCACCGTTCGCCGGGCGTGTTCTTCGAGTCCTCCGACCGCAAGACCTACTACCTGGGCAAGATCATTCCCTATCGCGGCTCCTGGGTTGAGTTCGAGTACGACTCCAAGAACATTCTCTACATCCGCATCGACCGCAAGCGCAAGTTCGTGGCCACCATCTTCCTCAGAGCGCTGGGCTTCGGCAGCGATGAAGAGATCCTTCGCCGCTTCTACAAGGTTGCTCAGATCCGTCTCAAGAAGAAGAAGCTCTTTCGGGTCCTGGACGAGCAGATGGTGCGCAGCAAGATCAGCAAGGACATTTCCGACCCCAACAAGAAGGGCGGCGTCCTGGTGGCGGCCGGACGCAAGATTACCAACAGCGCTTTCGCCAAGCTCAAGAAAGCCGGGGTGGAAGAGGTCGAGATCGGCATCGAAGACCTGGCCGGAGCTTTCTCGGTAGCCGAGATCATCGACGAGGACTCGGGCGAGATTTTAGTGGAATCCAACGCCGAGGTCACCGGATCGACGGTCAATGCCTTGCTCGACGCCGGCGTCGAGGAGCTGGACTTGTTCTTTCCGGAACGCGACGAAATCGGCAGCACCTTGTCCGATTCGCTCAAAAAGGACACGGTCACCAACACCGACGATGCGCTCATCGAGATCTACCGTAAGCAGCGCCCTGGCGATCCTCCCACGCTGGAGACCGCCAACGCGCTCTTTCACGGAATGTTCTTCGATCCCCGCAAGTACGACTTCTCGCGTGTGGGCCGGCTCAAGTTCAACATCAAGCTGGGCACCAACACTTCCCTGGACGACCGCACCCTGACTCCCGAGGACTTCTGCGAGGTGATCGGCTACCTGCTCAGGCTGCAGAAGGGCATCGGCCAGGTCGACGACATCGACCACTTGGGCAACCGGCGCGTGCGGGCCGTCGGCGAGTTGCTGGAAAACCAGTTCCGCCTGGGCCTGGTGCGAATGGAGCGGGCCATCAAGGAGAAGATGAGCGTCCACCAGGAAATGGCCACCGCCATGCCTCACGACCTCATCAACGCCAAGCCGGTCATGGCCGCCATCCGGGAGTTTTTCGGCAGCAGCCAGCTTTCCCAGTTCATGGACCAGACCAACCCGCTTTCGGAGATCACCCACAAGCGCCGCCTCTCGGCTCTGGGGCCGGGTGGTCTGAGCCGGGAACGGGCCGGATTCGAGGTGCGCGACGTGCACCCCACTCACTACGGGCGCATCTGCCCCATCGAGACTCCGGAAGGACCCAACATCGGGCTTATTTCCTCTTTGAGCTGCTATGCCCGCGTGGACGAGTTTGGTTTCATCGAGTCGCCCTACCGCAAGGTGGTGGACGGACGGGTAATCGACTACGTCAACATCATCCAGGGCGGCAAGACCGATTTCAAGGTGGGTGGCGTCTATCCCAAAGAAGAAGTGGACGCCGTCAACGCCAAGATCAAGGCCGGCAAGGACAAGGCCCTTTACGAGCCCCATGCTTTCTACCTGACGGCCTGGGACGGCGATAAGTACGTCATCGCCCAGGCCAACATCGAACTGGACGAGAAGCAGAACATCGTCCGCGAGCGTGTCAGCGCCCGCCACGAGGGCAACTTCGTCTTCGTGCCCAATGAAGAGGTGCAATACGTGGACGTCTCGCCCAAACAGTTGGTGAGCGTGGCGGCCAGCCTCATTCCCTTCCTGGAAAACGACGACGCCAACCGGGCCCTGATGGGGTCCAACATGCAGCGCCAGGCCGTGCCCCTGCTGCAGTCGGACGCTCCTTTCGTGGGCACCGGCATGGAGTACATCGCGGCCCGCGATTCAGGAGCGGTCACCCTGTGCCGTCGCGACGGCATCGTGGACAGTGTGGACGCCGAGCGCATCATTGTCCGCGTCACCGGCAGCGAAGGCGAAGAATCGCCTCTGGACGGCGGGGTCGACATCTACAAGCTGACCAAGTTCCAGCGCTCCAATCAGAACACCTGCATCAACCAGAAGCCTCTGGTCGGCGCTGGCGAGCGGGTCCGCAAGGGGCAGGTTCTGGCCGATGGTCCCTGCACCGAGAAGGGCGAGCTGGCGCTGGGCCGAAACGTGCTGGTGGCCTTCATGCCCTGGCGCGGATACAACTTCGAAGACGCCATCCTGGTCAGCGAACGTCTGGTCAAGGAAGATCTCTACACTTCCATTCACATCGAAGAACTCGAGCTGGAAGCCCGCGACACCAAGCTGGGCGCCGAAGAGATCACCCGCGACATTCCCAACGTGGGAGAAGGCGTTCTGGCCGACCTGGACGAGAGCGGAGTCATCCGCATCGGCGCCAAGGTCAAGCCGGGCGTCATTCTGGTGGGCAAGGTCACGCCCAAAGGCGAGACTCAGTTGACGCCGGAAGAGAAACTGCTGCGGGCCATTTTCGGCGAAAAGGCCGGTGAGGTGAAGGACGCCTCGCTCTACGCTCCGCCGGGAATCGAAGGCACCGTGGTCGACGTCAAGATCTTTTCCCGCAAGGGCGTGGAGAAGGACCAGCGCGCCCTGCAGATCGAGCAGGAAGAGGTGGAACGGCTTGAGAAAGACCTCCAGGACGAGATCCGCATCATCCGCGAGGAAAGCGCCAAGCGCGTCATGTCGGTGCTGGCCGGCGCCAAGGCCGCTCAGTCGGTCGTCGATCTGGACGGCAACAAGTACGCTGACAAGGGAGCCAAGCTGGATATCAAGAGCCTTTCCGGCCTCAGCTACCTGGAATTGAAGGACGTGCTGGTCGACGACGAAGACCGCATGCAGCAGGTCTACGACATCCAGGAGAAGACCGAGCGCCAGGTCAAGATTCTGCGCTCGCTCCATGAGGAGCGCTTGGGCCGCATGGAGAAGGGCGACGAACTGGCTCCTGGCGTGATCAAGATGGTCAAGGTCTACGTGGCCATGAAGCGCAAGCTCAGCGTCGGCGACAAGATGGCCGGACGGCACGGCAACAAGGGCGTCATTTCGCGCGTCCTGCCCGAAGAAGACATGCCCTACCTGCCCGACGGCACTCCCGTCGAAATCGTCCTCAACCCCTTGGGCGTGCCCTCCCGCATGAACGTGGGCCAGGTGTTGGAAACCCATCTGGGCTGGGCCGCCAAGGCCCTGGGTCTGCATTTCGCCACCCCGGTTTTCGACGGAGCCAGCGAAGACGAGATCCGCAAACAACTGACTTCAGGAGAATTGCCTGAGGACGGCAAGAGCATCCTCCACGACGGCATGACCGGAGAAGCCTTCGACCAAAAAGTGGCGGTGGGATACATCTACATGCTCAAGCTCAGCCATCTGGTTGACGACAAGATCCACGCCCGCTCCATCGGTCCCTACAGCCTCATCACCCAGCAGCCGCTGGGCGGCAAGGCCCAATTCGGCGGCCAGCGCTTCGGAGAGATGGAGGTGTGGGCGCTGGAAGCCTATGGCGCTGCCAACATCCTGCAGGAGTTGCTGACTGCCAAGAGCGACGACGTGCAGGGCCGCGCCAAGATCTACGAGGCCATCGTCAAGGGCGAGTCCTCCTACAACCCTGGGATTCCCGAGTCCTTCAACGTCCTCATCCGCGAGCTGCAATCGCTGGCGCTGGACGTTGAATTGATCGAGAAGCCCAAACGCCGCAAGCGCCGCCGCAAACTCTCTAAAGCCGAAGCGGCCCTCAGCGGCATCAGCGCCGACCGGGAGGCCGACGAATAAGATCCGCCGGAGGCGGCGCAACCTTCGCCGCAGGCGAGTGAAAGCAGGCAAGCAAAATTCCTCTCGGCCCGCCGACAGTGGGCCGACACGGAGGTGAGACACTTTGAGACTCTTCCGCGACCAAATGGACAAGACTCAGCTTTTGAAGGACTTCGAGGCCATCCGCATTGGCCTGGCTTCCCCCGAGAAGATCCGCTCCTGGTCGAGCGGCGAAGTTACCAAGCCTGAGACGATCAACTACCGTACCTTTAAACCTGAGCGAGACGGTCTGTTCTGCGCCCGCATCTTCGGACCGGTCACCGACTGGGAATGCTTGTGCGGTAAGTACAAGCGCATGAAGCACCGCGGCGTGATCTGCGACAAATGCGGCGTCGAGGTCACCCTTTCCAAGGTGCGCCGCGAGCGTCTGGGCCATATCGAATTGGCCAGCCCCTGTTCCCATGTCTGGTTCTTCAAGGGACTGCCCAGCCGCATCGGTCACCTCCTCGACCTGACCCTGCGCGACCTGGAACGCATTCTCTACTTCGAAGCCTATGTGGTCACCGATCCCGGCGACGACGACGTGCCGCTCAAAGAGAAAGAACTCCTCACGGAAGAGCGCTATCGTCAGTTGCAGGCCGAGTTCCCCGGCCAATTCGAGGCGGGAATGGGGGCCGAGGCCATCAAGGACCTGCTGGCCACCGTCGACATCGAGGCCTTGGCCATCGACCTGCGGGTGCGCATGAAGGAGGAAACCTCGCAACTCAAGCGCCTCAAGTTCTCCAAGCGCCTCAAGGTTGTGGACGCCTTCCGCAAGTCGGGCAACCGGCCCGAGTGGATGATCATGGACGTGATCCCGGTCATCCCGCCCGAGCTGCGTCCCCTGGTGCCGCTGGACGGCGGACGCTTCGCCACCTCCGACCTCAACGATCTCTACCGGCGCGTCATCAACCGCAACAACCGACTCAAGAAGCTGATTGAATTGCGGGCGCCCGAAGTCATCATCCGCAACGAAAAGCGCATGCTGCAGGAGGCCGTCGACGCCCTCTTCGACAACGGCCGCCGAGGGCGCGTGCTGCGGGGGGTCAAGAACCGCCCCCTCAAGTCCCTGTCCGACACCCTCAAGGGTAAGCAGGGACGCTTCCGTCAGAACCTGCTGGGCAAGCGCGTGGACTACTCGGGGCGTTCGGTCATCGTGGTGGGTCCGGAACTCAAGCTGCACCAGTGCGGACTGCCCAAAGTGATGGCATTGGAACTCTACAAGCCCTTCATCTACAACAAGCTGGAGAAGGGAGGCCACGCTACCACCATCAAGAGCGCTAAGGAAATGGTGGAAAACAAGGAAGCCATCGTTTGGGACATCCTGGAAGAGGCCATTAAGGAGCATCCGGTCCTGCTCAACCGGGCTCCCACCCTGCATCGACTGGGCATCCAGGCTTTCGAGCCGGTGCTGGTGGAAGGCAAGGCCATCAAGATTCACCCGCTGGTGTGCACGGCTTTCAATGCCGACTTCGACGGGGACCAGATGGCGGTGCACATTCCGCTTTCCCAGGAATCCCAAATCGAAGCCTCGGTGCTGATGCTCTCCAGCCGCAACATCCTCTCCCCTGCCAACGGGCAGGCGCTGGCCGTGCCCAGCCAGGACATCGTGCTGGGCTGCTACTACCTGACCTCGACCCGCAAGCAGTCCAAGGGTGCCGGGCGTTCTTTCGCCGATCCCTCCGAGGTCTACCATGCTTTGGAGCGGGGAGACGTGACTTTGCTGACGCCCATCCGCTACCGCATCAACGGCCGCCTCATCGACCTGACCAAGGAATACGATAATCAGGCCGTTATGCTGGCCGGCGTGCAGGTGGTGCGCAATCGTTGGATCGATACTACGGTGGGCCGGGTTATCTTCAACGACAACCTGCCTGACGAGATGCCCTTTATCAACGGGCTCCTCAAGAAGAAGGGCTTGCAGCAGCTGGTCAACTACTGCAACCTGCGCTCCGGATTGGAAACCACCGTAGAAATGCTCGATACCCTCAAGTCGTTGGGCTTCTACTACGCCACAAGGGCCGGCTTCACCGTGGCCATTTCCGACCTCATCATTCCCGACAATAAGGAAGGGATGGTGGAGGCCGCCCGCGAAGAAGTCATCGAGGTTGAGCAACAGTACCTGGACGGAGCCATCACCAACGGTGAGCGCTACAACAAGATCGTGGCCATCTGGTCCAATGTGACCGACCAGGTTGCCGACGTCATGTTCGACACCATGGCCGGCTTCGGAGAAGGCTCCGAGTTCAACTCCATCTTTACCATGGCCGACTCGGGAGCCCGCGGCAGCAAACAGCAGTTGCGCCAGTTGGCCGGCATGCGCGGACTGATGGCCAAGCCTTCGGGCGAGATCATCGAGACGCCCATCACCGCCAACTTCCGCGAAGGGCTGACGGTGCTGCAGTACTTCATCTCCACCCACGGCGCGCGCAAGGGTTTGGCCGACACGGCCCTCAAGACAGCCGACTCCGGCTACTTGACCCGCCGCCTGGTCGACGTGGCCCAAGACGTCATCATCACCGAAGAGGACTGCAATACGCTGGACGGCGTCGAGATCACCGCCCTCATCGAGGGAGGCGAGATCATCGAGGCCTTGCGCGACCGCATCGTGGGACGCGTGGCCCTGGAAAAGGTCGTCGATCCATTCACCGGCGAAACGCTGGTGGACGTCAACCAGGAGATCAACGAAGACAGCGCCGCCTCGGTACAGGCGGCCGGCATCGAGAGCGTCCTCATCCGTTCGGTCTTGACCTGTCAGGCCAAGCGGGGACTGTGCCGTCAGTGCTACGGCCGCAACCTGGCCACCGGAGAAATGGTGGAAATGGGCGAAGCCGTAGGAGTGCTGGCCGCTCAATCCATCGGAGAACCGGGCACCCAGTTGACCATGCGCACCTTCCATATCGGCGGCACCGCCAGCCGTATTGAAGAACAGTCGACCGTGGACTCCAAGACCGAGGGAACGGTCAAGTTCCTCAACGTGCAGACGGTCAAAGACAAAGAAGGCCACCTGGTGGTGATGAACCGCAACGGAAGCCTGCTGGTGATGAATGACAAAGGCCGCGAGAAAGAACGCCACGCCGTGATTTACGGCGCCAAGCTGATGGTCAAAGAAGGACAGAAGATCAAGCCCGGTCAGCGCTTGATCGAATGGGATCCTTTCACCTTCTCGATTCTCACCGAGTTCGGCGGAAAGATCCACTTCAAGGACATCGTCGAAGGCGTCACCATGAAGGAAGAGGTGGACGAGGTGACCGGGCTTTCCCGCAAGGTCATCATCGAGTCGCCCGACGAAAAGCGCCAGCCCCAGATCCAGATCAAGGACAAGAAGGGCAAGGTGCTCAAGTCGTACCTGATTCCTTCCCGCGCCCACCTGATGGTGGACAACGGCGACGAGGTGTTCCCGGGAGGAAACCTGGCCAAGATTCCCCGCGAGACCACCAAGACCAAGGACATCACCGGAGGCTTGCCGCGCGTGGTGGAACTCTTCGAGGCCCGCAAGCCCAAGGAGACGGCCGTCATCACCGAGATCGACGGCGTGGTCCGATACGGCGGAATCAGCCGCGGACAGCGCAAGATCGTGGTGGAAAACGAAGAAGGCGACACCAAGGCCGAATACCTGCTGCCCCGCGGCGTGCACATCAACGTCCAGGAGGGCGAGTTCGTCAAGGCCGGAGAGGCCCTCATGGACGGGCCCCGCAACCCTCACGACATCTTGCAGGTGCTGGGCGAGAAGGAACTGCAACGCTACCTGGTCAACGAGATCCAGGAGGTCTACCGCCTGCAGGGCGTCAACATCAACGACAAGCACATCGAGGTCATCGCCCGCCAGATGATGCGCTGGATCAAGGTGGAAGACGTCGGCGACACCGAGTTCCTGCTGGAGGAGCAGGTCGACAAGTTCCGTTTTCAGGAGGAGAACGAGCGGGTCGCCTCGGAGGGCGGCAAGAAGGCCACCGGACGTCCGCTGCTGCTGGGAATCACCAAGGCTTCTCTAAGCACCGATTCCTTCATTTCGGCAGCTTCCTTTCAGGAGACCACCCGCGTGTTGACCGAGGCGGCCATCAGCGGCAAGGTCGACTATCTGCGCGGCCTCAAGGAAAACGTGATCATGGGCCGCTTGATTCCGGCCGGAACCGGCATGGAGTACTACCGCAACATCGAAGTGGAGAGCACCATGCCGCAGGACGAGGGTCCCAGAGAAGCCGATCTGCTTCAGGAAGCCCTCGACGCCGAGACCAAGGGCGAGGCGGCCAAGGTCGAGTAGTCGGCCCGGCCATTGTCCAGAGGCAAAAAAGGGGGCGGCCATTTTTGGGGCCGCCCCCTTTTGTTTTCGTCTGAGCCTAATAGTGTGTTAGCGAGACTAGGGCTCGGTCAGGGCGCAGGAGCGGCTCCGCCGCCGCCGAGGGGCACCCCGTCGGCACGGACGACTCCGGTCTCGTCGATGGTGAAGACACGCCGTCCCGTGCTCTCGCTGATGGGCGTAGCAGTCACGTCAAAGCCGGCCTGGCCGTTAGCGGCGACCGCGAAGTTATATCCATCCTTGGTTCCGGCGGCCAGAACCTCGTCGATGAAGGGAGCGGCCGCGTCGCCCAGTTCGGCCAGGGTGCCGAAGGCGCCGTTTCCGACGGTGGATGAATAGGTGATCTGAGCTGTCGCGATGGTGCGGCAGGACGAGATGGCCGAAGCTTCGTTGGCCGCGATGCGCGATTGCACCAGGTTGGGAATCGCGATGGCAGCGATGATGCCGATGATCGCTACGACGATCAAAAGCTCAATCAACGAAAATCCACGTTGATTTCTCATTGTTGATAACCTCCGAAGAATTGCGTTTAAAGCATTCAATAATGACGGACCCAAACGGGGTCCTTAGTTATGCGTCACATCCTAGGGCAAAGCCACAAGAAAGATCAGTGACGCCAGTCACTCTTTCGGCATCTTTGCCCCGAAACTTTAGGAGGAACAAAGGCGCCCCTCCGCGGACCGGCGCCCAGGTTCCTCCTAGAATGAGGACATGTTGCCGATAAGGGTGAAAATGGGCAGGTACATGGAAACCACGATTCCGCCGATGACCACGCCCAGGAAGACGATCATGATGGGCTCGATCATGGTCAGCATGTTGGCTACAGCCGCGTCGGCTTCATCTTCGTAGTAGTCGGCCAGCTTGGAGAGCATCTGGTCCAGTTCGCCTGTCTGCTCTCCCACCCCGATGATCTGGGTCACCATGGACGGGAAGACCTTGACCTTGCGGATGGGCTCGGCCAGCGTCTTGCCCTCCTCCACCTCGCGGCGGGTCTTGAGCAAAGCATCCTTGATAACCACGTTGCCGGCGGTTTCGGCGGTGATTTGCAGGCCTTCCAGGATGGGAATTCCGCTCGTCAGCAAGGTGGAGAGAGTGCGTGAGAAACGGGCGATGGCGAGCTTCCGGATGACCGTTCCGATGACGGGTATGGCCAATTTGACCCGGTCGATGGCCAACCTTCCGTTGGGCGTCCGGTAGTATTGGCGAAAGCCCAGGGCTCCGATTCCGGCCAGGATCAAGATGGGGATGATGAACTGGCTGAGCAGGCTGGAAGTTTTCATGACGATGCGCGTGGGCAGCGGCAGGGAAGCTCCCATGCCCTCGAAGAGGGTAGCGAAGACGGGAATCACGAAGATCATGATCACGAAGACGATGATGACCGCAACGGCGATGACGATGGCCGGGTAAACGGAAGCCGAAACCACTCCGCGGCGCAGCTTGACGATCTTTTCGAGGAAGAGGCTCAGGCGCTGCAGGATGACGTCCAGAATACCTCCCGCCTCGCCGGCCTGAATCATGCTCACGAAGAGGTCGTCGAAGGTGCGCGGGTGCTTGCGCATGGCGTCGGCCAGGGTGGCGCCGGCCTCCACGTCGGCGCGCACCTGGCGCAGGGTGTCGCGGAAGACCTTCTTCTCGGCCTGGTCGGAGAGAATCGACAAGCACTGCACCAGCGGCAGTCCGGCATCAAGCATGACCGAGAACTGGCGGGAGAAGAGGGCCATGTCTTTGTAGCCCACGTTCTTGGTGGGCAGGGAGAGCTTGAGACCCTCACCCCCTTCTTTCTTCTCGCCGATCTTGATGGGCATGACGCGCTCATTGCGCAGGGCTGCCGCCAGCGCCTGCGGATTGGGAGCGAAGCGCTCGCCTGCAATGATCTCGCCGGTTTCGTAGTTGCGTCCTCTGAAGCTGAAATTAGGCATTTTTGATCTCTCCCCTCATTCCCTAATGCAGCATGGCCGCATGGGCCGCCGGGCGGTCGGGAATCCGTCCGCCGGCCCGCTGAATGATCTCCTGCAGTTCCTCGGGGTTGGAAGACTTTTCCCAGGCCGACTCGAAGGTGATCTTGCGGTCCATGTAGAGGTGGGAAAGGGATTGGTTCATGGTCTGCATGCCGAACTTGGCCTGCCCCGTCTGCATGGCCGAGTAGATCTGGTGGACCTTGTTCTCGCGGACCAAATTGCGGATGGCCGAGTTGGGCACCAGGATCTCCAGGGCCGGCACACGTCCTTCACCGCCCACCCGCGGCACCAGGGTCTGGCAGATGATGCCTTCCAGCACCATCGACAATTGAGCCCGGATCTGCTGCTGTTGGTGGGCCGGAAAGACGTCGATGATGCGGTTGATGGTGGAATGGGCGGAGTTGGTGTGCAGGGTGGCCAGGGTCAAGTGGCCGGTCTCGGCGATGCGCAGGGCCGATTCAATGGTTTCAAGGTCGCGCATCTCGCCGATCAGCACAACGTCGGGGTCTTCGCGAAGAGCCACTCTCAAAGCGTTGGAAAAGCTTTTGGTATCGGAGTTGACCTCGCGCTGGTTGATCAGGCAGCCCTTGTGATTGTGAAGGAACTCGATGGGATCTTCGATGGTGATGATATGGCCCTGCTGCTCGCTGTTGATGGTGTCGATCATGGTGGCCAGGGTGGTCGATTTTCCCGATCCGGTGGGTCCCGTCACAAGAAGCAGTCCGCGGGGCTTGTCGCAGAGCTGCTTGAGGATGGGAGGCAGATTGAGTTCCTCGAAGCTCTTGATCTCGAAGGGAATGAGACGGAAGACCGCCGCCACCGAACCCCTTTGGGTGAAGATGTTGCCGCGGAAGCGGGCCAGACCCTTGATTCCGAAACTGAAGTCGATCTCCAGGTTCTCTTCGTAGCGGAACTTCTGCTCGTCGGTCATGACGCTGTAGGCCAGCTTCTTGGTCTGAGCCGGCCTGAGATCGGCGAAGTCGAGCGGCACTACTTTGCCGTGGATGCGCACGCGGGGAGGCGTGTTGGGGGTCAGGTGCAGGTCGCTGCCGTTGAGATGGACCAGTTTTTCCAGCAACTCGGCCAGGCTGGCCTTGAATTCCTCGTTCGACTTCATGCGCGGTTCCTTTCCAAGTGCTCCAGGTGCGCTGTCAAGAAAATAATCTCCGCCGCCCCGCAAGGGGGGTGATCAGCGTCACGGCCTTGACGGATCTGGAGGCGCCAAGGCTCCTATGAGCAAATCGGATGCCAGGGCAAAAGTCTTTAGTGTTCGGCGGCGGTTTCGCGCAGCACCTCGTCCACGGTGGTCACACCCGCGCCCACCTTCTTGAGCCCGCTTTCGCGCAGGGTGATCATCCCTTCCTCGATGGCTTTCTTGCGCAGGTCGTCGACCGTAAATCCATCCCTGGAGAGGATTATTTGTCGAATTGCGGGCGTGACTTCCATGACCTCATAGAGGCCGATGCGGCCTTTGTATCCGCTTTCGCTGCAGGCGCTGCAGCCCTTGCCCTGGAAGGTCCGGACTTTCTTGGCCAGGGGAGCGGGGAAGCCCATTTCGATCAGCGTCGGCACCGGGGTCTGAACCTCCTGCTTGCACTCCTTGCAAATGCGGCGGACCAGGCGTTGAGCGCAGACGAGATTGACGGAGGAGGTGACCAGAAAGGGAGGGATGCCCATGTCCAGCATGCGGGTGATGGCCGAAGGGGCGTCGTTGGTGTGCAAGGTGGAGAGCACCAGGTGCCCGGTCTGGGCGGCCTTGATGGAGATCTCGGCGGTCTCCAGGTCGCGGATCTCGCCCACCATGATGATGTCGGGGTCCTGGCGCAGGAAGGAGCGCAGCGAGGCGGCGAAGGTGAGGCCGATCTGTTCCTTGGTCTGCACCTGATTGATGCCGGGGAAGTTGAATTCCACCGGATCTTCGGCCGTCATGATATTGACGTCCTCGGCGTTGAGGCGGTTGAGGCAGGTATAGAGAGTGGAGGTTTTTCCGCTCCCGGTGGGGCCGGTCACCAGGATCATGCCGTAGGGGCTGTCGGCAGCGTGTTGGAAACGGCGCAGCGAGTCCTCTTCGAAGCCCAGCTTGGTCAGGTCGAGGGGCAGCTTGGTGGCGTCCAGGATGCGCATCACGATCTTTTCGCCGAAGAGGGTGGGCAGGCTGGAAACGCGCAAGTCGATTTCTTTTTTGCGCCCGTGCTGGCTGATGCGCATCTTGATGCGCCCGTCCTGGGGCAGGCGGCGTTCGCTGATGTCCAGGTTGGCCATGATCTTGATGCGCGAGATGATGGCGTCTTTGAACTTGACGGGCGGGTTCATGACGATGAAAAGGACGCCGTCGATGCGGTAGCGCACGCGGAACTCCTTTTCGTAGGGCTCGATGTGGATGTCGCTGGCACCCTGGCGGATGGCCTCGGCCAGGATGAGGTTGACGAGCTTGATGATGGGAGCTTCCTCGCTGCCCTTCTGCAGGGCGTCGAGGTCCTCCATGTCATCTTCCTGAGAAAGCTCCAGTTCGTACTCGTCGGCGTCGGCCGACAATTCGTCGTAAACCTTCTGCAGTTCCAGGCTGTGTTCGTCACCGTAGAACTGTTCGATGGCCTCCCGGATATCGCCTTCCAGCGCGATCACCGGCTCCACCCTGAGCCCGGTCATGAACTTGATCTCGTCCAGGGCCATGATGTTGGACGGATCGGCTACCGCCACGGTGAGGGTGGTTCCCACCCGCTTGATGGGCACCAGTTGGTAGCGGATGGCGACGTTGACGGGGACCAGCGAGATGATCTCGGGATCGATCTCGGCTTTTTTGAGTTCGATGGAAGGGACGTCGTACTGTTTGCTCAGGGCCTGGCAGATGGCCAGGTCGGAGCAGTATCCGAGTTCTGAAAGAGTGGTGCCCAAGCGTCCGCCGTTGCGGCGCTGGTGAGCCAGGGCCTGGTTGAGCTGCTCATGGCTGAGCAGACCCTGCTCGATGAGGACTTCCCCGATACGGGTGGACATGGTCGAAAGCGTACCCGGCTCCCCCGTCCATTGTTGAAAGCGGAGGAGGCGGGACGGGATCGACCTCCTGCGTTGGTCCATTCGCCCGCCGTCCCGCGATCCGCCCGGCGGGGGCGCCCGCGGTCCGGCCAGGGCATGCTATCACTATCGGGCGGCCAGGCGGCATGCATTATCCGCGCCCTGCCCTCCGCAGCCTTGCGAAGGAGGGCTCCGGCGCCGTTTACCCAGGTTGAGTCAGTTCTGCTATCCTTAGCCGCGATGTCCGACGAGATGAATCCGATCCAGCTTGAAATCTATCGCAATCTCTTTTTCTCCATCGCCGAAGAAATGGGCACTGTTCTCAGACGAACGGCCTATTCCCCCAACATCAAGGAGCGGCGCGACTATTCTTGCGCCGTCTTTGAGGAGAGCGGCGCAGTGGTAGCCATGGGCGATCACATGCCCGTCCACCTGGGATCGATGCCCCTTTCGGTGGCTGCGGCTATCGACCATGAGCCTCTCTATCCCGGCGACATCGTCATCCTTAACGATCCCTTCTCGGGCGGCACTCACTTGCCCGACATCACCATGGTCATGCCGGTCTACCAGCCGTCCGCCCAATCCAGAAAGCCTCTCTTCTATCTCGCTTCCCGGGCTCACCACTCGGATGTGGGCGGCATGAGCCCCGGATCGATGCCTCTCAGCCGCGAGATCTTCCAAGAAGGTATCGTCATTCCTCCGTTGAAGCTTTACCGCGAGGGCAGGCTTAACCGCGAGATTCTTCGTCTGCTGCTGCACAACGTAAGGACTCCGCTGGAGCGGGAAGGCGACCTGGCCGCCCAAGCCGGAGCCCTGCGGGTTGGCGAGAAGCGGTTGCTGGAGTTGGTGGAACGGCGGGGACGCCGCGAAGTTTCCGAATATGTCACCCATCTGCAGGCCTATTCCGAGCGCATGGTGCGACAAGTGATAGCGGGCATCAAGAACGGGATTTACGAAGCTGAAGACATGCTTGACGACGGAGGAAGCGGCAAGAGCGGCTCGCGGCCCGTCAAGCTGCGGGTGGCCGTCACGGTGGGGGACGATGACCTCAAGGTAGACTTCAGCGGCACCGAGTCGCAGGTGCGGGGCCCGCTCAACGCTGTTCGCGCCATCGCCCTTTCGGCCGTCTATTACGTGGTGCGCTGCCTGACCCCTCCGCATGTTCCCTCCACGGCCGGGCTGATGAAGCCGGTCGAAGTCCTCTCGCCCTCGGGAACGGTGGTCAACGCCGAGTTTCCCTGCGCTACCGCGGGTGGCAACGTAGAGACCTCTCAACGCATCGTCGACGTGGTTCTGAAGGCTCTGGCACAGGCCCTGCCCGAACGCATCCCGGCCGCTTCTTCGGGCACCATGAACAACCTTGCTTTGGGGGGAATCGACCCCCGAAACCAACAGCCTTTTTCCTACTACGAGACCATCGCCGGAGGCATGGGCGCTTCGCCTCGGGGGGAAGGGGATAGCGGCGTCCATACCCACATGACCAATTCCCTCAATACGCCTGTCGAAGCGCTGGAGACGGCCTTTCCGCTGAGGGTGCGCGAGTACCGCCTGCGGCAAGGTTCAGGCGGACGCGGGCAGCACCTGGGGGGAGACGGCATCGTCCGCAGTTTCGAGGCTTTGAGCGAAATCGAGGTCACCGTATTGTCCGAGCGCCGCCGCTTCGCTCCCTATGGGCTTTCAGGCGGAAGAGCCGGCAAGAAAGGCATGAATTTCGCAGTTCTCAAAGGACGGCGCAAGAAACTGCCGGGCAAGGTCTCCCTGCGCCTCGCCAAGGGAGACGTGCTGACCATCGAAACCCCCGGCGGCGGAGGCTGGGGCAGTCCCAGGGGAAGACCGTCGAGAGGTCCGCAAAAGCCCCCGGCCAAGGCCCGCAAGGGCCCCTCGAGCCGACACAAAGACAACCGCGGAGGCAGCAAGGAGAAGGGCGGCAAGCCTGCTGCCAAGGACGCCGAAAAGCGCCCCCCGTCCAAGAAGCGGGGATCGGAAGAGAAGGGGGCCTCCAAGCGGGGGACCGGTCGCCAGAGTTCCCAGAACAACAACCGCCGCGGAGGCGGCAAAGGCTCTTCCCGTCCCCGCCAAGAGCGAAAGAACAATGCTTCGCGCCACCAGAGCCGCAAGGATTCTTCCCCGGGCAAGGCGGCCCAGGACTCCGGTTCCAAACCGGCGGCTGATAAGAAGAAGAGTTCCTGAAGGGCCCCGTTTCCGGCGGCCCCCGGAGGGCGTCTGCAGCTATGAACCGCAACGAAGTCCTCAAGATCTGCCGCGAAGAGTCAGTGCGCTTCATGCGTCTGCAGTTCACCGACATCCTGGGCTGCAACAAGAACGTCGAGGTGCCCGAAGGGCAATTCGAGAAAGCGCTGGACGGGCAGATCATGTTCGACGGTTCCTCCATCGAGGGATTCTCGCGCATCGAAGAGTCGGACATGCTGCTCTCTCCCGATCCCAACACCTTCCGCCTCTTTCCCTGGGAACAGGTCCGGCGCGGCAAAGTGGCTCGCCTGATCTGCGACGTCTGCCATCCCGACGGGTCGGTCTTCGAAGGCTGTCCCCGCAGCCGCCTCAAAGACGTCATCGCCGAAGCCAGACGGCAGGGCTTCGTGCTGCGGGCCGGATCGGAGGTGGAGTTCTTTCTCTTTCAGCGCAACGAAAGGGGCGAGCCCACCACCCGCACCCACGATGCCGGAGGCTATTTCGATCTGACTCCGGTCGACCGCGGCGAAGAAGCTCGACGGGATATCGTCAACACCCTCGAGGCCATGGGCTTCGAAGTCGAAGCGGCCCATCACGAAGTGGCGCCGGGCCAGCACGAGATCGACTTTCGCCACGAAGAAGCCCTGGCGGCCGCCGACAACATCGCCACCTTCCGTCTGGTGGTGCGCAAAGTGGCCCAAGACCATGGGCTGCACGCCACCTTCATGCCCAAGCCCATCCGCGAGGCGAGCGGATCGGGCATGCACCTTCATCAATCGCTGCAGCGCGACGGGGCCAACGCTTTTTTTGATCCGGCTTCCCAGAACGGCCTCAGCGAGGTGGCCCTGGGATTTATCGCCTCTCAGTTGCGTCACGCCCGCGGACTGTGCGCCGTTACCAATCCCCTGGTCAACTCCTACAAGCGTCTGGTGCGAGGATATGAAGCCCCCACCAGCGTGGCCTGGTCGGAACGCAACCGCAGTCCCCTGATCCGCATTCCCGCCCGCCGGGGAGAGGGAACCCGATGCGAATACCGCTGTCCCGACCCCTCCTGCAATCCCTACCTGGTGCTGGCCGCGCTGCTCAAAGTGGGCCTGGAAGGCATCGCCGAGGGACTCAAGCCCCCTCCCCCCGTCAACAAGAACATCTACAAGATGAGCGTGCGCGAACGCCGCAAGCACAAGATCGAAGACCTTCCCCGCAACCTGGACGAGGCCCTCACCTACCTGAAACGCGACAAGCTGGTGCAAAGCGCCCTGGGCACCCATATCTATAAGAACTATCGGGAAGCCAAAAAGCTGGAATGGCGCCGCTACTGCGAACAGGTCCACCCCTGGGAAGTCGAAACCTACCTGGGACTCTACTGACCCCGGATGACTGTCAAAAAAATGGGCGCTATGTACCGCCAGGGCGTTAGAGGACTTGGCAATTTGGCGCCTTCGGTGTAAAATTCTTGGACGCCATGTCTTTCATCCGCAGCATCAAGGCCAAACTGCTCCTTCGGGTGCTGCCCTTGTGCCTGGGTCCTCTGCTGGTGATCTCCGTCTATTCCTACTATTTGGCCAAGGACCAGATCACCGAAGACCGGGTCAAGCTTTACCTGGAAGAGATTGCCCAGGGCGTGGCCGACAGCATTCATCGCATGCTGCTCGAAACCTACGAGGACGTGCTGGCTCTCAGCTTTCACCAGGAATTCCGGGGAGTGCTGCGGGGCCAGCCGGACCAGGCCGAGGCTCAGCGCCTTCTCGATTCCATGGTGCTCATCTACAAGATCTTCGACCTCATCATCCTCTACGACGAAGAAGGCCGCATCGTGCTGGTCAGCCAGGTCGACCGGCGCAAGCTCTCGGAAATCCCCGAAGAGCTGTCGCTGCCCCTGGACAAGGTCCAGGCCCTGAGAGGACGCAGTCTTGCCCAGTACCAGGGGGGCGAGTGGCTGCGCCGGGTCCTCGACCTGCAGTACTTCGCCTTTCTCGACTGGCACTCCTCAGCCCTGGTGCAAAGGGTCTATCCCTATGATGATGAAGACATCGCGCTGCAATACAACCTGGGCTTCGCCTCGCCTGTCGTCGACTTGGAAACGGGCGAGTCCCTGGGGGGCGTGCTGGCTCTGATGAACTGGCAGTTCGTCCAGTCCGACATCCTCGACGACATCGAACGCCGCCTGGACACTCAAGACCTGCAGACCGGATACGCTTTCATGTTCGGACGCGATTCCGACACCATCATCGGTCATAAGTACCGGGCCAACCGCCGCCACCGGAGCGGTCAGGGACAGATGGTCGAGCAGTCCCCCAACAACTATGGAAAACGGCTGGTGGAAGACCTGGGCCTCCATGACCTGCAAGCGGCCGTGGCCCGCCGCGACGCGTCCTTTCAGTACCAGTATCCGGTGGGAACCGACAAGATATCTGGCCTGGCCGAAGTCGATGCCGAGAACCGCCTGGCCGACATCTTCGGAGAGCGCTTGGGCTGGGTGTGCGGAGTCGGTATCGACAACGACGAGATTTTCGGCACCGTCTACGACCTGCGCAAGGCCATTATCTTCGTGGCTCTTTTCTCGGCCGTGCTGGTGGTTTTCCTGGTCTTCTCCACCGCCGAGAGCATCAGTGTGCCCTTGCGCGAGCTGCGCATCGGGGCGGCCCGCATCTCCGGAGGCGACTTCAGCGAGAGAGTTTCGGCCAAGGGCGCCGACGAGATCGCCGAACTGGCCTCCACCTTTAACGAAATGGCGGCCTCATTGGAGGAACGCAGCCGGGCTTTGCTGGAACTCAACCGCAACCTGGAGGAAAAAGTCCAGGAGCGCACCCGCGAACTGGAAGAGCGCAACACCGAGGTCAAGAAGGCCTACCGCGAACTGCAGGAAACCCAGGTGCAGTTGATCCAGAGCGAGAAGATGGCCTCCCTGGGGCAGTTGGTGGCGGGGATCGCCCACGAAATCAAGAATCCGCTCAATTTCATCTACGGCAATACGGACTTCCTCAAGCAGTATGTCGGCGACCTCAAGCGACTGATCGGACAGCTTGAAGAAATCCTGCCCGATTCGGAGGAGGCGCAGACCCGGGTGGATGCCCTCAAAGACCAGATCAACTACCAGTTCCTCAGCGAAGACCTGGATACTCTGATCGCCAATTTCGAGGAAGGCGCCAAGCGCATCCACGCCATCATCGGCGATTTGCGCACCTTCTCGCGCCTGGACACCGACCAATTGAGGTCGGTGGACATCCGCGAACCCATCGATCTGGCCCTCAACCTGCTGCGCAACCAATATCGCGACCGCATCCGCATCCACAAGGAATTCGCCGATCTTCCTCTGGTGGAATGCGACCCCGGCAAGATCAGCCAGGTGGTCATGAACCTCTTGGTCAACGCCTGCCACGCCATCCCCGAGCAGGGCGACATCTGGGTGCGCACGGCCCGTCGCGACGGCTCGGCACTGATCGAAATCGAAGACAACGGGAAAGGGATCGATCAGGAGCACCTCAACAAGGTTTTCGAACCCTTTTTCACCACCAAGCCGGTGGGCAAAGGGACCGGACTGGGATTGAGCATCAGCTACGGAATCATTCAGCAACACAAAGGAAAGATCGAGGTCGAGAGCCGGCCCGGAAAGGGCACTCGCTTCCGCGTCGAACTGCCCTTCAAGTCATGACTCAAGCCACTCTATCGCTGCTCATCGTCGACGACGAGCCGGCCAACCTGCAGAAGCTCAAACGCACCCTGATGAAGGACTATCAGGTGCTGCAGGCGCGCTCGGGAGACGAGGCCCTGGAGATCCTCAAAGAGCATGCCGTGGCCGGCATCATCACCGACCAGCGCATGCCGGGACTGAGCGGAGTCGAGTTGCTGCGCGAATCGCTCAAGATCCTGCCCGACGCGGTGCGCATCATCCTGACGGGGTTCACCCAGGTCGACGACATGATGGACGCCATCAACAAGGGGCATGCTCACCGCTATATCACCAAGCCCTGGGAACCTCAGGAACTGCGCCAGGTGGTGGCCCAGGAAATGGAACGCTACCGCCTCACCAAAGAGAATGAGCGGCTCAACGACAAACTGAAGATGGCCAACCGCCAACTGCGCTCCGAGAACATCCGCCTCAAGGAAGAGATGCAGGCCCTCAAGGGATCGTCCTCGCTGATCTACGAAAGCGGTCCCATGGACGAGCTCATCAAGATGTTGGACCGGGTGGTGGGCACGGATTCCACCGTCTTGATCCAGGGCGAAACGGGAACCGGAAAGGAACTGCTGGCCCGCTACATCCACGACCACAGCAACCGGGCCGGCAAGGACTTCGTTCCCGTCAACTGCGGCGCCATCCCCGCCGACCTGGTGGAAAGCTCCTTCTTCGGACACAAGAAGGGCGCCTTTACAGGGGCTGTCGAGGACGCCAAGGGCTATTTCGAGACAGCCCACCAGGGCACCTTGTTCCTGGACGAGATCGGGGACGCCTCCGTGGACCTGCAGGTCAAGCTCCTGCGCGTGCTGCAGGAAGGAGAGATCTACCCTGTGGGCTCGCGGGCCCCCCTGCAGGTCGACGTCCGGGTTATCGGATCGACCAACCGCAATCTCAGCAGCATGGTGGAGAAAGGAAAGTTCCGTCAAGACCTCTTCTTCCGCCTCAATGTCTTCTCGGTCCACGTCCCTCCTCTCAGAGCCCGTCCCGAAGACGTCGTTCCCCTGGCTCAGCACTTCCTGGAGCGCTTCTCGGCCAAGCTCAACAAGCAGGTGGACGGATTCGCGGAGGAGGCCCTGCAGGTGCTGCAAGACTATTCCTGGCCGGGCAACGTCAGGGAGCTGGAAAACGAGGTCGAACGCATGGTGATCTTGGCCGACGCCGGCCAGCCCCTTTCGGCATCCACCGTTTCCGAGCGCATCCGCTACCACACGGCCTCTTCTTCCTCTCAAGGCTCTCTCAAGGACCAGGTGGCGGCCCTGGAGCGCCGTCTCATACTGGAATCGCTCAAAGAGCACAAGAACAACAAGTCGCGCGCCGCAAGCGCTCTCGGCGTCAGCCGCCAGACCATCATTTCGAAACTCAAGGAATACGAAGCCCGATAAGGGCCCGGCTGACACCCCTCCTCCTTTTCTTGTGCAGCAACTGCCTCTTTCTTTTACACCTGGTGTTAAAATCTTTTACACCCACATAAGTCTTTTGTTTTAAGCATTTAAGACAGGTTTGGCTGGCCGGCGGGTGTGAAACGGTTGGACAGTGCGAGACTCCCCCAAGGGGCGCAAAGCCCCGTCCCGCGGGCATTCGGCGCTTTGGCACGCCTTTTGCTCTTATAAAGGGTGCATTGGAGGAATCATTGCTATGGGAACTTATATAGCCAGTGTCGCACCGATGGAAGCTAACCTCATGTCGCGGGTCCGCAATCGTGAGGACGGGGCCTTCCACGAGCTCTTCCATCGCTTTCAAGACAAGATCTTCCGCACGGCCATGCGCATCCTCAAGGAAGAGGCCGCGGCCCAGGATGCCCTGCAGGAGACCTTTTTCAATATATATCGCGCCTCCAGAAGCTTCAGGGGCGATTCCAAGATCGGCACCTGGGTCAACCGCATCACGGTCAACGTGTGCCTGGAGATGATCCGCAAGAACAAGAAGCATGCCCAGCGCATCGACGAGGACATCTCCGAGAACGTGTTCCTGGAAGACCGCAAGATCAAAAATCCCTATCAGAAGGCGGTTCAGAACGAAGCCCGCCGCCGCGTCCACGGGGCCCTTCAGAGATTGGGAGAAAAACACCGCACGGTGGTGGACCTGCACGATTTGCAGGGCTATACGATTCGGGAAATCGCCTCCATGATCGACGTAGCCGAAGGCACCGTGAAGTCACGCTTGTTCTATGGCCGCCAGGAACTCAAGAAGCAGTTGACCCAGTAAATGTCCGCCTCGCACAACGCCGCCCCGACTTGAGGGCGCCGGTCGAAGCGACCGCTCGTTCATCTCTCTGCGCTCATCCTTGGAAAAGCCGAGAGCACCCCATGGCGGGCCGCCTCTCTCCCCGGAGGCGGCCCGCCATTCTCTTTAGGCTCGATCTTCGAGGATTTGAGAAGAGACTTGATTTCTCAGTACAATCGAGGGTACGAGGTACGGGAAAGGCGATTTTGGTGGGCGACAATTCCATACTGATTGTAGCGGGAGAGGCTTCGGGGGACGAGCATGCGGCGGGCCTGATCAAGGAAGTGAAACATCTTTACCCGGAAACCCGTCTGGAGTGGTACGGCAGCGGGGGCCGGGAAATGGCCGGGCAAGGCGTTGATCTCATGGCTGACGTACGCGACCTGGCCGCCATCGGCCCGAGAGCGGCCATGGCCCATTTGCCCTCTTACTGGAAACTCTACAGGGGGCTGCAGAAACGGGCCCGCAGGCAGCGGCCCAAGGTAGCCATTCTGGTGGATTTTCCCGAGTTCAACCTGCTCTTGGCCCGGCGCTTGAAGAAGATGACGATTCCGGTGTGCTATTTCATCAGTCCCCAGATCTGGGCCTGGAGGTCCTCCAGGGTGAAGAAGGTGCGCCGCTACGTCGACAGGATGCTGGTGATTTTGCCTTTCGAAGAAGACTTCTACCGCCGCCATGGCGTGCGGGCCCGTTACGTGGGAAATCCGACCGCCGCCCGCCTGGGACTGCGGCCGGCTGCCCGGCCCCAGCCGGGACACGCGCCCCTGGTGGCCCTCCTGCCCGGCAGCCGGACAAAAGAGGTGGAGCAGATTCTCCCCCTGCAGATGGAAACAGCCCGGCAAGTGGTGCAGAAGGCGGCTCAGGCAGGTTTGGCTCAGCCCCGCTTCCGCCTGGCGGCCGCCCCTACCATAGACTTGGCCGTCCTCAGATCGCAGGTCGAGCAGTGGATGCGGGGACGAGGTGTGCGGTTCGAGGTGGAATTCGTACAGGACGAGATTCGCAAGGCTCTGGCAGGCGTCGACTTCGCGCTGGTCAAGAGCGGGACCTCGACCTTGGAAGCCATGATTTTGCAAGTGCCCTTCGCCATGCTCTATCGGATGTCGTTGACGAGTTGGCTTTTCGGGCGAGTTTTAGTCGATGTCGATACCTATTGTTTGGCCAACATCGTGGCCGGACGCCGAATCGTGAATGAGTTCGTACAGTTCGGCGCGCGGCCCTCGGCAATGGCCGATCACATCGTCGAGCACTTGGCGGATGCCCGCAAAGCCGAAGCCATGCGGCTGCGTCTGGCCGAAGGGGCCAGACGGATGGGCCAAGGGGATGCCTACCGGGAGGCGGCCCGCTGCTTGGGCGATTGGATAGAAAAAGAGAAAGAGGCCGCGTGATGATACGACGCGTTTTTCAGAGGATAGTTTTGGCGGGCCTGTTGGCGGCCTGCACGGCCGCCGCGGCGGCTCAACCGCAGCCCGATGTCGAGGCAGGACGCATCGACGTGCTCAACTACGATATCCGGGCCCGCATCATTCCCGACAGAGCTGCCCTGGACGGCACCGCTACGGTCCGTTTCAGGGTGCTGGACGACACCCTCAGCGTCCCCTTCAAGCTCAACAGCCGGCTGGTGCTCACCAGCGTGCGCTCGGAAGAGGAGCGCTACAACAGCCGCTTCACCGACTTCGGGACCGACCAGTTCATGGTGCGGGGAAGGGACCCCTTCCGCGGCGGACAGGAGTATACCCTCATCTTCGAATTCGAGGGGACCCTCGAGAATGAGCAGTTCGCCTTTCTCGAAACCCCGGAACGCTCTCCCGCCTTCATCAACCGCAACGGCGCCGTCCTGCTCAGTCAGGGGAATTGGTTTCCTGCTCACGACCTGCCATTGGACACTGCGCCCGTTTCCCTCCGCGTCCAGGTTCCCTTGGGCTTTACGGTGGTGGGGCCGGGACAACTGAATCCCATCGAGACCGCCGGAGTGGAAGAGGTCTTCACTTGGGTTTCCCAGCGCCCCCTGGGAGAGATGCCGGTGGTGGTGGCCCGCTTCCTGCGCGAGCGCTTCGATGAGGAACCCTTGCCGCTGACCTTTTTCGTGGCCGAGGACTTCGAACTTGACTTGAAGCCCATGGTCGAGGAGATCGGCAAAGTCATCGAGTTCTACCGGCAACGCTACGGCCCGCTGGGCCTGCAGCGCCTCAACCTTGCCCAGGCGGGCAACGTCGACTTGGCCGGGCGAGGCAGTCTGGGCCTGCTGCTGATGGAAAGCGACTTGCTGCGGTCGGGAGACGTTCCCCGCATGCAACTGGCGTCCCTTCTGGCCCTGCAGTGGTGGGGATACTCGACGGAGTTGGCAAGCTACCAGGACGCCTGGCTTCGAGACGGTTTCGCCACTTATTCGGCTCTTCAGTACGTCCGTTCTCAGGACGTCGAGGAGTACAAGAACGAGTTGGCCAAGGCTTCGGTCGACGCCCTCAAATACGAGGACCGGTCGCCCGTGATGGAAGGATTGTCGCTGGATCCCGGCACGGCTCAGTACCAGTCCATCGTGGCCTCCAAGGGCGCATGGGTGCTCTACATGCTCTCCCAACTGGTGGGCGAGGAGGAATTTCACGACCTGCTGAGCGACTGGTTCGCCCGCATAAAGGGCGGCAAAGCCTCCACCGCCGACTTCCGCAGATTGGTGGAGGAGCGCAGCGGCAAGGACTACGGATGGTTCTTTCTGCAGTGGATCGAACAGGTGGGCGTCCCCGAGTTCACGGTCGAATACACGATCTACAAACGCCGTGACGGAAACTACCGCATCGAAGGACAGGTCTTGCAGGACCTCGACCTGTTTCAGATGCCGGTCGACATCCTGGTCGAGACCAAGGGGCAAGCCGAGGAGAAAAAGCTGGAGGTGAAGGGCCGCCGTACGTCCTTCAATTTCATGACGGAAACTTTGCCCGAGCGCCTGGTCTTCGATCCCAAGGGCAAGATCCTGCTCGATTCCGAATCGCAGCGGCTGCGCGTACACATCGCCCTGGGCGACGAGTTCTTGCGCCAGGGCGAGTTCGTGGCGGCGATTGCCGAATATGAAAGGGCCAAGGCAGAGGATCCGCGAAGCTCTCTGGTCCATCATCGGCTGGGCGAAGTCTACTTCAGGCAGCAGAGCTACAACCTGGCCGCCAATTCCTTCAGGGACGCGCTCAACGGCGATCTGGAGCCGGAATGGGTGGAGACTTGGACCCACATCTATCTGGGCAAGATCTACGACGTCCTGGGCCAGCGCCAGAGGGCCTTGGCCGAATACCAGAAAGCCGTCAACAGCGGAATCGACTATCGGGGCGCCCAAGCTGAAGCCCAGAAGTACATCAAGTCGCCCTACTCCAAGCCCTCCAACTTCATTGAGTAGGGTTGGGCCGGGGCAAGACCGGCAAGGAGGCGAACTGGCCCGGTCGCACCTGAATGGCGGTTGCGGCCACCTGTCCTTGTGAAGCGACCACCGTGACCTGGCCCACGAAGTTCGAGAAATCGACCGCCTGGTCCCAGTCGATCTCATCGGTGAAGCGCGAGATTTGCCCCATGGGCGCCAGCATGACTTGCGCGCCGGCTTGGGGAATCCCGTCCTGATCGGACAGAGTGAGGTTCAGACTCACTTCCTGAGCCTCGAGGTTGTAGATGGCCAGGCCGGTGCGCCGCATCAGGGCCCGCACTTCGACGGGAACTTGGAAGCTCTGCAGAGGCTGGCTGGGTCCCACGCCCGCCAGACCGAAACTGCCTCCGAAAAGAACCACGCCTCCGATGGGCGTCTGGGAACGGATCGTCAGCGAACCCGAGGCTAGTTGCCCTTGCGCCTCGGTCTGGAAAATCCTCACGCCTTGGGCGGGAAGCTCGGCTTCCAGGGAGCCGCTGACGACTGCGCTGTTGATGGTCAGGGTGAGCGGGTCTCCGCTCTGGTCGCGGATTTCCAGCCGAATCATGGTCGCCTCGCCGCCGGCGTTGCCCAGGATGAGCTGGCTGGCCAGGCCTCCCCCGCCTCCGAACTGGGCGAAATGCAGCGTCTCCGGCAGTTCGGGGTCAGGTGGCGGAGGGTTCTCCTCCTGAACGGTGAAGTCTTCCAGGATGCGGCCTTCCGACCGCCCTCTCAGAGCGATGACGCTGCTGCTCACCTGCAAGGGGCCTGCCGAGGCGGGCGTGCGGTAGAAAGACTCCAGGAAAGTGTCGCTGATGGCCAGTTCAGGCCCCACCATCCGATAATCGTCCGACACCCTCAGGTGCAGAGGCAGCAGGAAGGTTTCGAGCAGAACCAGTCCGTCGCCCTCGCCCGGCAGCAGCGAAGCCGACGATATGGCGGTGCCCAACAGTTGCGAGGGGATATTGCGGGCGGGAAGGGGGACCATGGCCAGGATCAGGGGGTTGGCGAGCAACGACGCCATGACGCCCTCCATGAGAGCCGAGCCGCCGTCCTTGGCGCGGACGATGTAATCGATCCGCCCCGAGGCCGCTTCCATGCCGCCCAGTCCCAGGTTGACGGTGAGCGAGAACTCGCTCTGGTAGAGCGTGTCGCCGACCTCGACGTTGGAGAGATCGATGCTGCCCCGGTCGACTTCGAGGATTCGGGTGACGGGAAGATCGTCGTCCATCAGATTGAGCTGCGAGGTCCTCTCGAAGCTATGCAGGGTGGAGGGCGCCAGCAGTCCGCCGGGAGTGATGCCCACCGTCCCGCCGGGAGCGAAGGACAACTCGGAGGAGGGGGCGGGCAGATCGGTGATGATGCGGCCCCTCACCTGGAAGTCGTCGGCGGCTTCCGCGTCCTCGCTCCAGAGCACGAGAAGCCGGTCCGCTCCGGCCGCCATGGCGGGCTGGAAGGCTCCCTGCAAGGGAGGCGCGCTTTGGGCTTGAGTCAAGGTGAGTCCGGTTGGCGGCTGGCCGTCTTCCAGGCCCGGATTGACGAAGAGCAGCTCCAGGCTGACTCCGGCCTGCTGGTCCTCTGCCGTCGAAGCCAGGACGTAGTTGCGGCCGGCGAAGCCCAGGGCGGCCGAGGAGCTCACAGGAGCGGCGGAGAACTGAGCCGTCCTGCTGCCTTGCGGTCCGATGCGACGCAACATCACCGTCCTAGTGTCCGGCCCGGCCATGCTTTCCTCGACGTTGTCCCAAGCCACGAGAAGATCGGAGGAAAGCGGATTGGCGGCCACCACCGGCTCATCGGGCCGGCCGATGAAGGAGCCGCGAACCGCGAATTCCACCCCTTGAGGCGTCCCCTCGCCGTCGAAGATCTGGCCTCTGAGTTCGATTCCTGGGCTGCCTGTCAACCAAACCCAGAGATATTCGCCGGTGGCCGGGTTGAAGGCCACGTCGGGGTCGGACTTGGTACCGCCGGAGGTCGTCTGCACGTCTCCCGCGATCGTCCCGTCAGACTGCACGAAGGCGGCGTCGACGATGGTTCCAAAGCCGGTCTGAAACTCCCAGACCACCAAAAAACGCCGATTGTAGGGGTCATAGGCCATGGAGGGATTCGTGGCCGCCCCCGGCGTCACTTCGACGGTCGCTCCGTCGGGCCGTCCCTGTCCATCCAAGACCCGGGCGAAAAGCCCTTGGGGCGATCCCTGCAGGGTGGATCGCCCCCAAACCGCCAAGTGAGAATCAGTCTGGGGCGAGTAGCCCACGGCGAAGCGACCGACCATGCCCTGGGCCGGCGCCGCCACCTCCACCGGCTGACCCGCCACTTGTCCCTGGGAGTCGACGGACTGGGCCAGCAGTACCACGGTGTCGTTCCGTTCCTCCAGGTAGAAGACGATGAACTCCTGACGCAGCGGATTGAAGGTGGCCGCGGGGAAAAACGAGTCCAGGCCCTCTTCGTCGACTTGGCCGAGGGTTATTTCAGGACCCAAGGTTTGGGCGCAGAGCGGTGGAAGCGCCGCCAGTAAAAGAAGCAATCCGAGAAAGAGAGCCGGCTTTAAAAGGTGTCTGGACATCCTTGACATTTTAGGCGCTAAGACCGCGATAGCAAGTCCAGATCGGCCGGCCCGGCAGGAGGAGGCGCGGCGTGGCCAAGCCCGACTTGACAGAAGGAGCGCGAAAACGTATTCTAAAAGTTCGCGAGTAAGCGAGTGTTCTTTGACAACTGGACGGTAAGCAGTAAAGCGTTGAGCAGGAATCGGGTGTTGGGTTTTTTAGATTCAACTGAGAGTTTGATCCTGGCTCAGAATCAACGCTGGCGGCGTGCCTAACACATGCAAGTCGAGCGCGAAAG
>DATIPQ010000155.1 GCA_035471785.1 Acidobacteriota bacterium | reverse complement strand
GGGATTGAGAGGGGTGGGTGTATTGGAGGCGCAGGGTGAGGACCTGGTCGTCGGCGCGGAAGGCGTCGATGAGCAGGTTTTCAGAGGAGCGTCCGTACTTGGGGGCGTCGGAGGCGCGTTCGATGTACTCCAGCGACGGGGGCAGCACGATGTGTCCCGACTCGGCGTCCGGGGGCGGGGACGGGTCTTGGAGGAGGAGGTGCAAGTAGGTGGTGACAGGTCGCGGGGCTTGAGGGCGCAGGCGGCGCAACAGGGCCGGAGTTACCCGAGAGGGCGGCAGCAGATGAAGGTGAGTGTGGTGTGGCGTATAGGCTGAAGTCCAACCGTTGGGGGAAGGCCCTTCCCTCTCGAAGTGGCCGCGGATGTCGGCGTTGAGGGCGATTTCAACACCGGCGTCGCAGGCGGCCGATTTTAGCGCTTGCAGGAGGGCCGGCAGGCCTCCCGGGATACGGCGGACGTTGCGGTATTGCCCGTCGGGCGAGTCGATGAGGTGGTAAAGAAAATTGAGGGTGGTTCCCGCCGCCTGCGGGCCCCAGTGGCTGTTAAGGACAGCGCAGGTGCCCAGCAAGCCGCGCAGCAGGGGCGCTTCGAACCACTCGTCCATCAGTTCCTTGAAGGTCATGGGCAGGACGCGCAGGAAGTCCATCATCTCGGGTCCGCCCTGGCGGCGCAGGCGGGCGGCGAAGCGGATGAGGGGGGCCAGTTCGCTCCAGGTCGATCCAGCCAGCAGGTAGCGGGCCGCCTTGGACCTGCCATCGCCGCCCCGCCGTCCCTTGTGGGGCAAAGCGTTGAGGCCCTGCTCGAGCAGCGCGGCCAGATCGAGCTGCAGCAGTTCGTCGAGTTGAGCCGCGTGACGGCGCATGCTGCGGCAAAAGTCGGGCCAGCGGGCCGCGTCCTCGGCCGAGTGGCGGCGGATTTCTTCTACCGTCCGATCCATCTCGCGCCAGATGGTCAATGAAGGCGTTCCCGCTCCCGGAGCCGGAGCGTGGGCCAGCGCCGGGGGATCGAGAAAGGCCAGTCCGTGCTTTTCCACCAGCTTTAGATCGTCGATGATCCGCTGGCTCAGTCCTCCCGCGTGGTGGGTTTGGAGGGGAACTTCGATCCCCGGCCAAAGTTCGCCGGTCACGGCCCATCCCCCTAGCCTGGCCGAGGGTTCCAAGATTTGCGCTGCCTCCCCGCCCAGGGCCCGCAAGGTGGCCCCGGCCAGCACTTCAGGCGTCGATCCCAGGTAGATCATGCTCGGGCCTCCCCGGGGTGGCGCAGGCGGCGCAGGATCTCCAGGGCGGCCAGGCGCCCGGGGGCGCCGGTGATGCCTCCGCCGGGATGGGTTGCGGAGCCGCATTGAAAGTAGTTGGGGATGGGGGTGTGATAGCCGGCGTATCCCGCCGCCGGACGCAAAAAGAAGAGCTGCTGCAGGCTCAATTCTCCCTGGAAGATATTGCCCTGGGTGAGTCCGATGGTGCGTTCGATGTCGAGCGGCGTCAGCACCTGGCGGTGGAGGAGGATGTCCTTGAGGTTGGGAATGAATTGGCTCAGCGTGTCGATGACCGCATCGCCCAGGACATCGCGCTGCTGGTCCCAGGATTGTGCGCCGGAACGCAGGTGGTAGGGGGCGTATTGGACGAAACAGCTCATGACGTGCTTGCCCGGCGGCGCCATGCCGGGATCGATCATGGAGGGGATGATCATGTCGATGTAGGGCTTGCGCGAGAAGCGTCCGTACTTGGCGTCGTCGTAGGCTTGCTCCAGGTATTCGGTGGAGGGCGAAATGGAAACGGCCCCGCGCAGATGAGGACCGGCGCCGGGCCAGCAGGCCAAGTCGGGGGCGGCGTCCAAAGCCAGGTTGACCTTGGCGGAGGACCCGCGCGAAGTGAAGTTGGAGACAGCCCGCACCAGGTCGGCGGGCAAGTGATCCTCTCCGATCAGCTTGAGGAAGGTATTGTGGGGGTCGAGGGAGGACACGACGGTGTCGGCATGGCATTCGTCGCCGTTCTGCAGGCGGACTCCCGCGGCTAAGCCGTCCTCGAGGATGACCTCGGCCACTCCCGCGTCGCAGCGGATCTCGGCGCCCAGCGCCCGGGCCGAGGAGGCGATGGCTTCGGAAATGGCTCCGGTGCCGCCACGGGCGAATCCCCAGGCCCGGAAGTTGCCGTCGATCTCGCCCATGTAATGGTGCAGCAGCACGTAGGCCGTCCCCGGCGAGCGCGGACCCAGGAATGTGCCGATGATGCCTGAAGCCGAGAGAGTGGCCAGCAGCGGCTCGGACTCGAACCACTCGCGCAAGAAGTCGTAGGCCGAGGCCGTCATGAGGCGGCTCAGCAGGTAGAGCTGCTCGCGTCCCAGGCCCAACATGTGGCGGGCCAGGTCGAGCAGTCCGCCCAGTTCGCCGGGCCGCCAGGAGGCGGGGTCGGGAGGCTTGACGCCCAGCATATACTTGACCGCCTTGGCCATGAAGTACATGACCCGCGAGTATTCGGCGTAAGCCTCGGCGTCGCGCACCGAGAAGCGGGCGATGTCGCGCTGGGTGCGGTATTTGTCGCCGTCGCGGTAGAGGCGGTCGCCGCCGGGCAGCGGGGTAAGAGTGCTCTCCAGGGGCAGAATGACCAGTCCGTGCTGGGCCAGGCGCAGGTCGCGGATGATTTCGGGACGCAGCAAGCTGACCACGTAGGAGAAGACCGAGTAGGTGAATCCGGGATAGACCTGTTCGCTGACCGCCGCTCCCCCCACCAGCGGACGCTGTTCCAGCACCAGCGTCTTGAGTCCGGCGCGGGCCAGGTAGGCTCCCGCCACCAGCCCGTTGTGCCCTCCCCCGATGATGATGGCGTCATAGCGCTTCACGGTCCGCCTCCCGGGTTGGAGCGTTTGCGGGGCGGGTCGAAGAAGGGCGTCTTCGCCACCTTGGCGGGAGCCTTGAGCCGGGTGTACTCGACAGTGACCTCGATTTCGACTTCAACGCCGGGATGGGCATGGCGGGCCTCGAGGGTGGCCAGGCCGATGTATTTCTTGAGGCGCGGCGAGAAGGTGCGCGAGGTGGCCTGCCCGATCTGGCGTCCGGCCTTGTAGACGGGCACAGGATCGCGGGAAGCCCGTCCGGCCACCTGGGGAGGCAGGTCGAAGCCGGCAAAGACGCGCTCCAGTCCCACCCAGTCGATCTCCAGGCCCACCAAAGCCCAGCGCGAGCCGCGGCGTTTTTCTTCCAGCAGGGCCGAGCGTCCGATGAAGTCGGGCTTGTCGAGGGCCACCGACCAGCCCAGTCCGGCCTCGAAGGGGGAGGACTTCTGCGTTTCCAGCACGGCCTTGTTGGAAGGGATGAAGTCGACGTCGATAAGCAGCAGTCCGGCTTCGATGCGGGCGATGTCCATGGCCGCCAATCCGCAAGGACGCAGCCCGTAAGGACGGCCGGCTTGCATGAGCAGGTCCCACAGGTCGAGAGCGTGGGCGGCCTCGATCCACAGCTCGTAGCCCAGGTCGCCGGTGTATCCGGTGCGGGTGACGGCGAGCCCGACTTCCCTGCCCGGCAGATGAGTGGCGGCCAGCCGGAACCAGCCCAGCCCCGCCAAATCCTGGCCCAGCGCCGCGCACAGCACCCGGCGCGCACGCGGACCCTGCAGCGACAGCGCCGCCAGTTTCTCGGTGACGTCCTCGATGGTGAATTCGAGCCCGTACCCCACGTCTTCGAACCAGCGCAGCGAGCGCTCGGCGGCCGTCAGCCTGAGATGGTCCTGGGAGAGGCGTGCCACCGTGCCGTCCTCGATCATCTTGCCCTGCTCGTCACACCAGGGCGAATACATGACGCGTCCCACCTGGCAGGAGGCGATCTTGCGGGTCATGATGCGGTCGGCCACGCGCAGGGCATCGGGTCCGCGCAACTCGTACTTGAAGAGCGGCGTCACGTCGATCAATGCCGCCGAGTTGCGGATGGCCCAGTATTCGGCTTCGTGGGAATGTTCATAGGTGACGGGGCAAATCCATCCGGCCCAGTTTTTCCACTCGCGCGAATGGCAGTGCTCCTGCTGGCGCGGATAGAAGGGGGTGGGCCGGGGAGCCAGAGGATGGGCGCTGCCTGCACTCAAGACGACCGCCCGCTTGCTGCGGGCGACCCGGAGGCGGCCTCCCGATAGAATGCGACGGCCCGCGACAGGCCCTCTTTGAAGGTGACTTGGGCCTGGAATCCGATGGCCAGACGGGCCTTGGAGGTGTCGGCCGAGGAGTGCTTGATGTCCCCTGCCCGGGCCTGTTCGAAGATGGGCTGCAGGTCGGCTCCCAGGATCTCGTTGAGCAGAGCCACGATCTGTTTGAGATTGCAGGTAGCGCCCGAGGCCACGTTGAGGGCCAGTCCCGACACCTCGGAACGGGCCGCCAGGAGGTTGGCGCGCACCACGTCCTCGACGAAGACGAAATCTCGGCTCTGCTCGCCGTCGCCGAAGATGACGGGAGACGAACCCGCGGCCATGCGGCTGATGAACTTGGGGATGACGGCGGCATATTCGGACTGCGGATCCTGGCGGGGTCCGTAGACGTTGAAGTAGCGCAGCGCCACCACCGGCAATCCGTAAAGGCGGCTGTAGACCTGCCCGTAGCCTTCGGCCGCCAGTTTGCCGGCGGCATAAGGCGAGATGGGCGAAGGCAGCATGGTTTCCCGCTTGGGCAGCTCGGGATCGTCTCCGTAGACGGCTGTGGTGGAAGCCATCACGACCTTGCCGGCGCCGCCCCGGCGGGCCGCTTCCAGCACCTTGAGGGTGCCGCCGGCGTTGACCTGGTGGCAGCGATGCGGATCCTCCACCGATTGCGCCACCGAGGTCATGGCGGCCTGGTGGTAGACGTGCTCGGCGCCTTGCAGGAGCTCGAGCATGGCCGAGGAGTTGCGGATATCGGCCCGCTCCAGGGAGAAGCGCCCCGGATGCTGCTCGGCCAGTCCTTGCAGGTTCTCCTCCTTGCCGCTGGAGAAATCGTCGACGACCCGCACGGCGCGTCCGCGGGACAGCAGGGCGCGGACCAGGTGGGAACCGATGAATCCAGCGCCGCCGGTGACCACGTCGAACTTTGACTGGCTCATGGGCGGGATTATTGCCCATCAAAGCTCTTCGATCAATTCCTTGACCAGCAGATCGTGAAATTCCTGGGGATTGAAGGTGTCGGCGCTGAACTGGGAGACGGGGACTTCCTTGAGGGAGCGGCCGCGGATGTAGATGGAATCATCGGCGTCGACCGGCTTGGTTTCAGACTTGCCCACGATGTAATGGACGGAGGGCTCTTCTTCGGCGGGACGGGTCAGCGCAATGCAGATCTGCTTGCCGTCAGCCGCCACTCGAAGGTACTGGGCATAGAAATCGATGGCAGGACGGAACTCGCCAAGCCGGCAGGTGTAGCGCTGCCGGGCCGACTCGACGGTGACCCCCTCGATGCGTCCGTAGATGCGCCGGACGTGGATCTCGAAGACCTGTTCCACCTGATCGGTGAAGTTCCGGCAGATCCTCTCGATGCGCTCCCGCTCCTGCTGGTAGCGGCTGGATTGAAGCCTCTCGCTGAAGTCTCCTCGAAAATCCATCATTAGCGCCTCCTACGCTGCGGCCGCTGACGTTATTCAACCACATGCCGATTATCGGCGTACTCGATCCGGCTACTGGTCGTCGACCAGTTGCTTGGCGCGTTGGGCGGCTTTGACCACGGCCTTGATGAGGGTGACGCGCAGCTTGCCCTCTTCCAGTTCCAGGATGCCGTCGATGGTGCATCCCGCGGGGGTTGTGACTTCGTCTTTG